>PLSP01000147.1 GCA_003165195.1 Candidatus Bathyarchaeota archaeon
TGTATTTGTAAGCTTTCTTTTGAACCTCATTGCGGAAATTTTCGTCTAAGAGCCTGTTTATTCCTTCCGCAATTGATGCGGAATCTTCAAATTTGCATAGTATCCCTCTATCGTGAGCCAAGACTTCTTGAGCGTGGTAGTAAGGAGTAGAAACTACAGCTTTTCCGGCGCCAAGGGCATAGATAAGTGTGCCACTGCTGATTTGGTTTGGGGAAATGTAAGGGGTTAAGTAAATGTCTGTTGCCTGAAGATATTTTATGAGTTCGCGTTTGGTAATGAATCTGTTTGTGAACCTGACGTTTTCTTCTAATCCGAGTTCACTGACAAGCCTTGTTAGTTCGTTTCGGTATTTTTCGCCTTCATGTTTTCTGACTTCAGGGTGGGTTTCTCCGATGATGAGATAAATTATTCGCGGTTCTTTTTTAATAACTTCGGGAAGAGCTTGAATAGCGTATTCGATTCCTTTGCCGCTGCTTATTAGCCCAAAGGTGGATGCAACCAGACGCTCTTTTAGGCCTAGTGATTCCTTGATTGATTTGCCTTTTGTTAAGTCAACGTTTGGGCAACCGTGTGGAATGACAACACATTTCTTGTGGGGTATTCCTTGGTTTTTTAACATATCGATTGCGGCGTGCGCGATTACAATGATTGATTCGCTTCTTTCAATTATGTATTTTAGGACTTCAATAGGTTTTTTATCAAAATTAGGTTGCACGGTGTGAAGGGTGGTGATGACTGGTTTTTTGACATTTTCTAGGAAGAGCTTAAGGTGTTCACCATAGTCGCCTCCGAAGAGGCCGAACTCGTGTTGGATAACTACAAGCTGGATATTTGACGAGTTAACGTATTCGGCTGCCTTAACGTAGTCTTCGGCATCATCGCGTTCAATTACCCATTTGACTCGCCTATCGTAGTCGTAAATTGCGCCTTTTTCGTTTATAGCAATTATAGAATGCTTAAACCCATTTAATTCAGATATCGCATCAATTAGGTCTTTCGTGAAGTTTGCTATGCCGCATTCTCTTGGGGGGTAAGTGCTTAAATATCCGATGCGTTTTGCGTCACTATCCAAAACAAGTTTTGGGGTCATTTAAATAAACTCGCTGTTTCTAATAGTTATTCTCCCAAAAATTCCCTGTTTTTCAATTCGTGAGACGCCAAGATTTCTCAGGATCAAACCGACTTTCAGTTTCAGCAATGAAGTAAATTGAGGGAGTTTCTGGTTGAGGCTCTGAAACGTTGCTTTGCCTCTTTCAACATCTACCCTACAGACCTTTATGTCTGTTGCGTTGTGTACATGCCATTTTTATGCAGAAAGGACGTTGAATACGCCTTTAGTTTAGTGATAAGGGTTTTCTATTTATCTTAATTTCGAGAAGAACGAAGAGAAGATTTACAAAATATGTGAAAGCTCTTCCTATTTACCCCAAGACCTTGAGTTGTGACTGTTGTGTAGCAGTCACTGAAGTTAATATTCTAATTCAATATTGTATAGATTGAACAATCCTACTGAAGTGAACCTGTTTGAAAAAGAAATTAAGTGGTCAATGCCCTTGCGGTTATGGTTTTGGCACTTTCGATGACGTGAAAGATGCCATAGTCGAGGTAAGATTACATTTTGAACTCTTTCATAAGGATTTTCTTCCTTTTGGAATTACTACCGCCGAAGCTTTGGCTCTGTTAAAGACAGGAATAGTATACGGAAAAAAAATAGTTTCTTCAAACAATTTTGGTCACCTCAAGCAAAATCGAACAATTGCTCAACAAATAACTTAAGTAGTACATGTAAAAAAAACGGGCGTTGCAAAATAGGTATTTAGTTTCAAGGTTTTGTTACATGTTTTCAGGCTTTCATCTTAGCCGTCTGATGGCTATGGCTGTGAAGATTATTGTGCCAATAGCATGCAAGGGTCAAATTATTAGTGTGACTTTACAGGCAGGTTTAATTTCGGATTCGAGGACTTAAAAAACATACTCTCTTCGAATGAATTCATTATCGAGTGGATCTCACAGGATTCGAGCCTGAAGCTGTGCAGGTCTCTATGGGATTTGAACCCAAAATAGGTGGGCTATATTGAAGTAACCTTGCAAAACTTTGAGTGTAAGTTTTAAACGTAAGTTTAAACCTATAGACTCACCAAATTAAGCTAAAACTGTCTAATTGATGGGCGTGCATTAGCGTTAATCAGGGCTTAATCGACCTAAGATGATGGCATCACCACAGAAATCGGTCGCGAAATAAACCCACGGTTGGTAACGAAACAACAATCATTGATTTTTAACCCGTATTTTTGTTCACAGTAACGTTTATAGCGATCAAACATGGGTAAGATGCAACGAAAAATCGATCAAGTGAAAAGGATAGTGTTTTGTAAATGAATGCAACAAAAGGGATGCTAGAGTTGGTTCGGGAACTCGGCGTTTTCAACGTCACTTGGGAAAACGTGCAGGGTGTACCTGTTTCTGAACTTGTTTTCGTTGTGACTGACGAAGATTACCAAACGAAGAATGAGGGCTTCTTAGGTTACATTCTTGAGCAAAATGAGACTGGTGGCAAAGCTCGCTGGAAAGAATGCTCCGAAAAGTATCTACTGGATTGCCAAGCTTACAAGTTCACCTATGACGGGAAGCTGTACGGTACCCCAATAAGAAACGAGGAAGTCATCAAAACCATTGGCGTGACCAAATGGGCTATCATGAAACGTAAAATGAATGCCATAAAAGAACTCTACAATGCGGAGGCCGACCTGCAGAGGCTTTTGCAAGATACCAAACAGAACGCTCCAACAAAAACATCTGAAACAGTGTTAGCTGCTCAGAATGCTGTTAAGCAGAAAAATAATAGCGAATCTCTGAAACTACCCATGAGCTGGGAAAAGAAGTTGGAAGATAACAATGAACAAGTCAAGTTTTTGGTAAAAGACTTGATGCTTTCTATAACAGAAGCATTTTCCGATTTGACCACTGAACCCAATGCAGATGACCTTCAATTATACAAGGGACAGAATGGCTTAGGAAACAGGTTTGCAGTGCTAACGCTTCGCAATGATGGAATAACCATCAGACTAAGAACAAACCCCAAAACACTTATTGACCCCCAAAAGTGGATTACAGAAAAAACCTACAAATGGTATTTCAACGATGGAAATGGAGAAGAAAAAGAAATCAAGATTACCCAGAAAGAGCAAATTGGCTATACCGTGGAATTGTTAAAGCAATCCTACTCATTGGCAAAATAATTAGACAGCATATTTTTCAGTGAAATATCTTTTCCCTGAATTATTGTGACCTTTTAAGTGTTAAGAAGAGGATGTTGGACGCTTAGAGTAGCAAATGGCTACGGTCTATTAGGTTTCGTTCATTATTTTTCTATTCTTTCAAGTAGCTCTATGTAACCAAACACAGGAAGTTCTAACCCTTCTCTCCCATATCCTTTGAATTTAACGTGTTTTTCCCATCTGTTAGGTTCAACCAGAACGTTTTGATGGTCAACATAGATTAGTTTTTCAAAAGGAACGATTTTTTCAGAAACAGGTTTATCGGGTAATTCTTCCCCAAGTTTGCATCTTTCCATTGCCCAACTTTTAGCTTCTTCTTCAGTCAATTTGAAACCGCTAATTGTATCAATCCCTATTTCCTCATTTAATATCCAGCCTTTTACGGGTTCTTTTATACGATGCACATGCCCGGTTTTGGAATATTCTTCAAGGTCAATGTCTCTTGCGTCATCTATGACCAATAATAGATAGATTTTGTTCATAATTTCATTACTCCTTCATTTTTAGTCTAGCTTTTGATGGCCTCTCGATTTCTTTCCTCAATCAGGAAAGTTTACCAAAAGAAAACCATTTTAATACAGAAGACCACGTTAAACAATCAATAAGAACATGTGTGACTGCATCGAAGATACAACAAATTGCTGCAAGACTCGTTAAGGGAGTCTGGGTTTCAGGTTTGTTGTAAGAAAGTTTAAGAGAAAATTCCTAATTTCATAAAAGGGCTGAACACTCACGGCTTTTGATCGCTTGTTTTTTTCATCTATACCTATCGAGAAGGTAATGTTTAGCCAAGTTTTTTTGAGTTGCTTTCAGAACGGTGAGGATTGAAGCAATTAAGACATCCTTTGCGGTGGGTTTGGCAGAGTTGTTTTTCTTGAAAACCCATTTTTTTCTTAGCTCTTCAGCGTTTGGCTGTTTTACACTCATGGGACTACAGAACAGCAAAAAAATAAACTATGAAAATCTCATTGTGTGAATTAATGCTTTAAAGTACATTCCTATTCTGGTTCCATAACAGTTATAATAATGTCCCCAGCAGCAGTCATACCCTCTGGCAGACTCCGTTCGCTTCCCATCCTTTTCATGCAAAAACTATTACACGTTCTCCTGAATGTTGACCTCTTGTGGCCACGGTTGCCTTTGCAATAAATGGTTTCCCTTCAACCTCCGTCTGCAAAGAAAGCTCACCTTTCATCTTCAAAAAATCCCACACTTTATCAAAATCACAATCCAATCTAACATTTCCCTGATGGGGCTCAAACATACGTTTTCACTGACGCATTCTTTTCGCGTTAACAATATTTAGGTTTTTCAATCAAACTTGGAAGGGAAGATAATCTGGCATTTTAGGCGATGCTTTTTAACCATCCAAAGTTGGCCCAAAAATGCATGGCTTTTTAAGGATCAATAGAGGATAAAATGATAAATACGTGATTGATGGACGCAGTTTACTATGGGAACGCTTGGTTTGTTGATGCGTTTGCGGGTTTGAAGTTCAAAAAACGCTGCGGTTAAATGTTAGATTTAATAGAAAGAAATGAATAGGAAAAATGGTTTAGGCGACATAAATGAGGCGACTGCCACTTCAATTTATTGGTCCAGTATGTAGGAACCCTGACCTCCTAGTAAGCTTCAGTCGGGGAGTGTATAGAGAGTTCATTAAATCTAAAATGGACTATCAAAATGAAGATGGAAGTAGCTCTGCGCTTTGGCTTTTGAGCCTGCGAATTACTCATCGCTGTAACCATAGATGCGCAATTTGTGCACAGTGGGGCAAAAGTGGGTATAATGCAAGAGACGACACGCCAAAAGTCACAGGCGAAGTGCCAGTTGAAGTTTACAAAAAATTAATAGATGAAGTTGCCCCCAAAAAAGTTCACGTTTACATCACAGGCGGCGAGCCCTTCCTATACGAATCGTTAGTGCCGCTTGTTAATTATATGAAACAGAAAGGCCTAACTGTCCAAATTGTGACAAACGGAGTTGGGCTGGAAAAAAACGCTCAGACTATAGTTGAAAATGGCTGGGACATGATCTGCGTATCCTTCGATGGACCTAAAGAAATTCATGACAAATGCAGGGGAACCCCCGGTGCATTTGACACAGCGGTCAAGGGTATATCAGCGATCCAAAAACTCAAAAAAGAAAGCAAGAAGTCTAAGCCCGCTATTTTTGTTCTTACAACTATATCCCAAAATAATCAGTACACGCTAAACGACACCGTTGTAGAAGCGGAAAAATTAAGACCCGACGGCATGGTTATTTATTATTCATGGTTCACCCAGGAATGGATTGGGCAAAAACACACACAGATAGCCAACGAAAAACTAGGCATAACACCTTTTGCCTGGAAAGGGTATGTGCGGGACACAAAAACTTACGATGTAGACGCAATAGTTGATCAGGTTAAGAAAATAAAAAGTGGAAAACATCGACCGGGTGCTCTTTTTGTGCCTGACCTCAAAATAGAGGATGTCCCAAAATATTATTCTGAACCTGAAAACTTTTTCGGCTACAAAAAATGTATTTCCCCCTGGTATCAGCTTGATGTGATGCCTAACGGCGACACGGTTACTTGTCGTGATTTCCCAGATTTTGTTACCGGAAACATCATGGAGTCGCCCGTTCTTGAAATCTACAACAATGAGAAACACCGCAAGTTCAGGCGAGCCCTTCGAAGCTGCGACAACGGCGTTTTTCCAATTTGTTCTCGATGCTGTGGCTTGATGGGGTACTAACAGAATGCTTCTATCCTTTAAGTTGAATCCTCAGGGTGAAACCTGGCGGTGGCTTCAGCTGAGAGGCTGATTTGATGGAGCGGATAGATGTTGCAGTTCTCACAATGAACAGCGAGCGAATGCTAAAAGAATGTCTTAACTCCATTTACATAAATTTGCCTGTTAACCACCTGATTGTTGTCGACGGCTGCTCCACTGACGCTACCTCAGATATAGTGTTGGAGTTCCAAAAGAAATATGGCAATGTCCTCTTTATACAAGAGAGAGGGACACGTGCCAGCGCTAGGCAGACTGCAATCAGCCGGGTTAAAACCGACTGGTTTGTCTTCGTCGATAGCGATGTTATCCTCTCAAAGAATTGGTTTGCTCAAGCACAAAAATTGATGAAAGATAACGTTGGCGCAATCTGGGGCATCGAAATCTGGTCAGTGCTGCGAGGGCAACGGATGCTGAGACTTTTTGAGCGGTTTACCCTCAAAATCTTTGAGAAGAGAGGAGGCACCCATGATATGCTTATTCGCCGAAAAACCGTCGAAGACATTGCAATACCTTTTGAGCTGCATACTTACGAGGACGCCTACATCAAGACATGGATTGAAAAGAAAGGCTACAAGGTTCTTGGCGTCTACGAACCCTACTGTATCCATTTTCGGGCGGATAACGTGTGGACAGCCAAGAAACATATCGAATTAGTCGTCAGCGACCTAAAGTTTGCTTCTCACCGTCCGATTCTACTGCCTTCGTACTTGGTCTATTCAGGCGTCGTAGCCTACCAAATTGTCTTGAATAAGTTCAAGCAGGGTAGCTAACGAGCGTCTATAATTTCATGTTTGGGTGCAGCGTGCATGTCGAGCATCATGAGTTCTTGCTTAGCTTAGACAAATCTGCATGCTTAAAAACAGGTTTTGCCCTTTCTTTTGCTGAGAATAGCTCAAAACACTTTTATTTCAGAATCGTTGATTATGGTAGCTGCCGAAAGTCGTTATGACTATCATCAGAATAATCAAAGGGAGAATTGCATAATTAATGGCGCGCTATAGACAAACAGACGAAATAGTTAGACTAATGGACAACCCGAAGATCATTCGCAATACCAGCATTATTGCGCACGTTGACCACGGGAAAACCACTCTTTCCGACAGCCTTCTGGCTGCGGCTGGAATCATCAGCACCCAAACTGCTGGTCAAAAACTTTTCCTTGACTCATGGGACCTTGAGCAGAAACGTCAAATGACTGTTTTCGCTTCAAACGTCAGCTTAGTCCACACATTTCAAGGTCAAGATTATTTAATTAACTTAATCGATACACCTGGACACATTGACTTTTCAGGTGCAGTTACAAGAAGTCTAAGAGCCGTAGACGGCGCCCTTGTGGTAGTAGATGCCGTTGAAGGCCCCATGACCCAAACAGAAACCGTTCTCATGCAAGCCCTGAGAGAACGCGTAAAACCTATCCTATTCATCAATAAAGTTGACCGGTTAATCAAAGAAATCAAATTAACCCCTGCTGAAATTCAAAAGAAATTTGCCAAGATTCTGCTGCGAGTGAACACGTTGATTGAAAAATATGCTCCAGCTGAGCACAAAGAAGACTGGCAAGTCAAAATAGAAGATAGTCGTGTCGCATTCGGTTCTGCCCTCCACAAATGGGGCTTAAATCTTGATCACATGAAAATGAAGAAGGTCACTTTCCAAGACATCATCGACGCATACACAGGTGACCCAATAGACGTGGGTCGAAAAGTTGACGAACTTAGTAAAAGAGCGCCCTTGCCTGAACCAGTTCTAGACATGTTCTGCATACACCTTCCCAACCCATTAGAGGCACAACCTTATCGTCAAGCAAAGATTTGGCCGGGAGACGTAACGAGCCCAGTTGGAGTAGGCTTTGCAAAAGTAGACCCTAACGCACCTTTGCTCATGTGCATATCAACAATTGAAGTTGACCCACACAGCGGCACCGTAGCCATTGGCAGAATCTTTAGCGGTTCAGTTGTCAAAGGCAAACAAGTTCAGCTCGTTAGCGCAGGTCAAAAAGGCACAATCCAGCAGGTTTTCATGAGTATGGCAACTGACCGAGTTTTCATTGACCGTGTTCCAGCAGGCAATATTGGGGCAATCTCAGGCTTGCCATCACTGCACGTGGGCGAAACCATTGCAGAAGACGGAATAGAAGTTCATTCCTTTGAAGGCTTAAGATATGTTTCTGACCCAGTTGTCACCGTCGCGGTTGAACCTGAAGACGTCAAAGACCTGCCTCTCTTCGACAAAGTCATGCACAAACTCACTACAGAAGATCCCAACCTGCACTTTATCATGAACAAGGAAAGCGGCGAATTTCTCTTGTCAGGTATGGGTGAGCTTCACCTTGAAATTACCGCTTACCGAATGCAAGAAGCAGGCCTAAAAGTGAAACTCAGCAAGCCAATAGTCATCTACAGAGAAACCATAAGCCACGATTACAAGGGTCCAGCAATAATGGGAAAGAGCCCAAACAAGCACAACAAACTTTGGATAACTATCGAGAAACTCTCAGACGAAATTATTGAAGCAATAAAGTCCGACAAAATTAGTGATATGCAAAGCAAAGACGAACGAACGAAAACCTTACGTGCGTTAGGCTGGGACGCGGACGAAGCTAAAGGCGCAGTAGCTGTAGAAGAAAACTGCATTCTTGTCAACCGTATACGCGGAAGACAATACGTCGAGGAAATCTTGGACCATATTAAAAGTGGGTTCCGCGAAGCCGTCCATACATCGCCATTAGCTAAAGAACCAGCATACGGCCTCAAAATTAACCTTGAAGACATTGTCTTGCACGAAGACCCAGTTCACAGGGGTCCAGCACAAGCCATCCCAATGACTTGGAGACCAATATACTGCTGTATACTGCTGAGCGATCCAAAACTGCTTGAACCACTAATGAGTTTCGAATGTAAAGTCCCGAGCGAATACGTCAGTTCAGTACTAACAATGCTAAACAAACGACGCGGCAAAATCTTAGACATGCCATCAGAAGAAGACATAATCACCGTAAAAGCTGAAATGCCAGTTTCCGAAAGCTTCGGCATCGCCGATGAATTACGAGGTTCAACTTCGGGCAGAGCTTTCTGGGCGACACAGTTCAGTCGATGGGCGTATGTTCCAGAGCAGTTGCAGGCGGACACAATCAAGAAGATTCGTGAACGCAGAGGATTACCACCGATCCCACCAAAGCCAGAAGAATACTTCGAGAGAGAATAACCTCTCAATCTTTTCTTTGCTTTTTGTTTTTTAATATTTGTATTAACTCTTTTATTTTTGCTTAGCTAAAAGAGTCAACTTTAGCTTTAGAAACAACTATTCTAATGTAAAACGAAGAAAAATGGCGACTGTAAGGTTAACTCGTCTTCTTTAGAGCTGTATCTTTAGGGGTAACGCTTTAAAGTAAATGGCCATTTAACATTTATGTGAGTCTTATGAAAGTTGTTGGAATCTGTGGAAGCCCACGAGAACAAGCCACCGAACATGTCTTAAAAGAGTCACTAAAAATGCTGCAGGAGAAGGGGTTTGAAACAATTTTTTGGACCGTTCATGCGAAATGGATTGAGCCCTGCACACATTGCGACTACTGCCTAACAAACAAAGAATGCGTCATTCAGGATGATGTGCAGGAACTCTACGGGTTGTTAACGGAGGCAAAAGGCATCATTTTTGCCACGCCAGTTTACAACGGTGGTGTTAGCGCTCAAACCAAAATAGTGATGGACAGAACGCGGGCAGCGGTTGCGGGAGACAAGAACTTTTTCAAGGGCAAGGTCGGTATGGGTATAGCGGTAGGCGGCGACAGAAATGGCGGACAAGAATTCGCGCTTATGCAGGTTCATAGCTTTTACATTATCAATGGAATGGCACCCGTCGGCGGAGGCTTCTTTGGAGCGAATTTAGGCGCCACATTTTGGAGCAAAGACACGCAAGAAGGCGTCAAAACAGATGAGGAAGGTTTTAGAAGCCTCAAGAAGACAGTTAAAAGGTTTGCAGCTGCGCTGGAAGAATTCGGAGGAAAATAGCGAGTTGAATGTTTATGAGTGAAGTGGTTAAAGTTAAGAAACGGAAAGTCGCTTGGGGCATCTCAGGCGCCGGCGACAAAATAGCAGAAATCGTTGAAGTAATGAAAGAGTTAAAAAACCAGTCTGAAGGAGTCGTAGAGATTGAGGTTTACATTTCCAAGGCCGCAGATACTATGCTCAAATTCTACATGCTTGACGAAGAAGTCAAAAAGAGCTTCTCAAAAGTTACGGTTGAAGTTAACGCTAACTCTCCTTTTCTTGCTGCATGGCTGCAAAGCGGAAAATATGAATTCCTCCTCATTGCACCTTCATCTTCGAATACAGTGGCGAAAATCGCCAACAGCATAAGCGACACCATGCTCACCAACGCCGCCCTGATGGCACTCAAAGCTTTCCAGCAAGTCTACGTTCTGCCAACCGACTACCGCGAAAGCGTAGTTTACACCAAGCTACCTAACGGCAAAGACTTGAAGTTGCGGGTACGCAAAGAAGAAGCCGACCAAGTCCGCAAATTAGAGGCGATGGACGGCATGCACACATTTGAGAGCCCACAGAAAATGAAACAATTCTACCTTGAATGGCTAAAATCCATAAAAACTTGAAAGACCACAATTATTAGTGGTGACTAAATGTCTTTTCATGTTAGGCGTAAAGACCGCGAAATAACCGATCCCGCGGAAATGTGGCAAGTGCTTGAGACTACCAAGTACGTTACCGTGGCATTATGCATGAACAACGAGCCTTACCTTGTCTCGCTGAGCCACGGCTACGACCAAGCCAAAAACTGCCTCTACTTCCATTGCGCACCCGAAGGCAAGAAATTAGTCTATGCCCAAGCCAACAGCCAAGTATGGGGGCAAGCAGTGCTTGACTTCGGCGTCACCGACGAATGCGACTACGCGTACACATCCGTGCACTTCAGCGGCAAAATAAGACTACTTGAGGATTTAGCGGAGAAGCAACATGCGATGGAGGTGCTGGTGCGGCAGGTTTCGCCAAGCCCTGAAGAGAAGCTCTCAAAGATTAAGTCTGAGAAGCTGGCGAAGACAACGATGGGCAGAATAGACATCGAGTACATGACGGGGAAAAAACATCAAAGCCCAAAAAACACTATTTCAAAGACATAGGGGATTGACTCTAAGTGCCTGTCTGGTTGAGTTCTACCTGGTAGATCTCGAGTTGTTGGTTGGTGTAGACGGGTTTTAACCAGCTGATCGCGTCGAATCTTGCAACGCAACCGGGGTAGTTGTTGAGTTCGTCGTTGCCTACGTACACGTATGAGACTTTGTATTTTTCGATAACCGTTTGCAGCTGAGCAGCTGTGCCATTGTATGCTGAATCGATTTCGCTGTCCCGCTGGTAAATTTGGTCCAACGGTATCCCGTGACCGTACGGCCAATAAACGTACGAGGACACCCTAAGCCTGCCTCCGATCATTGATGGAGGCGAATATAGACCATAATAAGTTAGGAACACCGAATTCTGAGGCGTGTTGCTTCTAACCCATAGGCCTAGTTGGTACTCGTTCCATGTTACGCCCGTATAGTTTGTACCCACGTTATAGATGATGACACTGGCGGATGTAATAACGCAAAGCAGCACCAAGGTTACAACAACAATCCGCCGTGTCTTAGCCAACATTATACCGCTTAGCACGGCAATCGGGATCCAGGCAAATATGAAGAACTTATACATGTCCCACACCCAAGGCGTCAACAGCAAAATATTAGGCACCAAAAACAGCACGAGAAAAGTCAATTTGAGGTATACATGTCCCGGCTTAAAGAAAGAAAAAATCGCCAATCCAAATGGGACACCCAGGTTTACGAAGTAAAACAGTGGGTTGCTTGCAAATTGGGTTACAAATGCGGTGCTCAACTGAAATGTGAACGATGCGCCGTCTCCAAAAATGAAGGGCAATGCGAGAGCGGTAGGCAGCATGAAGTAGAGGTAACTAAACTTGAACCGTTTAATGTTTACGAGCAGGCTTACAAAGTAGGCGACGTAGCAGCAGAAAAACGCCACGTTGTGGAACTGGTAGACTAAGCCTGTTATGACTCCTGCAAGGATAAGCCGTTTGTTATCATCCATTTTTAGAAGTAAGGCTAAAACAAACGCAAACGCGGGCAATCCAACAAGTAGGGGTCTTTGCTGAAGCAGGTTGTCAAAAATTGAGGGTAAACCGAAAAGCCCGTTGAATTGGTAGCCGTAGTTATTGTACACGTTGAAGGTGCCGTTGAACAGCGCTGAAAACAAGCCAAAATAGCTTAACCCCCAGCCGAACACCGCAATAACCGTGGCAACAACTGCTGCCCGCCGCCCATAAGGACGTGCCAACGCATAAATGCAGAGCCCGAAAACCAAAATGAAAACAGCGTTGAGAACAGGCAAAAGGGTAGGCAAGTAACCGAATACCTTCTCCAAGATTGCAGTGTGAAAATCAACAAAATAGTGATAGCTTAACGGTGTGCCAACGTAGTCAGGTGTCTGAGGAGGAAAGTTGCCATTGTTGATGCTCTCGATTATTTCGTAATGCATCGGGGTGTCCTGCCAGTTTGAGCCAGTTATCACGATTCCATATTGGTCGACCACCCACACACTTTTAACGAGAACAACTATGCTAATGAGGAAAATTATTGTGAAGAGCAGAAGCGTCGTCTTTTTTATTTGCTTAAACTTGAGGAATTTTGGCGGCTGCAACGACTCGCCTTTCTTGTAAACCACCACTGTGTAAGCCGCCGCTAAAGCAAGAAACGTGAAAAGGATTGTTTCCTTTGAGTACCCAAAAGCTAAAGACAGAAAATAAATGAGTTCAACGGACACTAAGACGCTGAATAGCGGCACAAAACCCCAGATTTCATGGGATTCTAAGTGGAAGAATCGGTAGCAAATCAAGCCTGGAACAAGGAAGGTGAAAACTGCGGCAGCTGCGAGGGCAATGTAGCTTGAGGCAAAAGACGCCAACGCAAAAAGTACTAGCGCGATGCAGAGCCAATACTTTTCTAAAATCCCTGAGTAACCTACGCTGCTTCTTACCTCTCGTCACCCCTTGCAACAAACCAGTAAAATAAGACTTGAAACGTATTAAAATTACCGCTAAGCTACATAGGCTATGGTTACTACGGTTTTTTGCAAGAATTCAAAGCCAAATTCGAGAAAAGTTAATTAGAGAAAGCCGTTAGTATTGTTGCGGCGCTTGAGCCCAGGTAGTATAGTTCGGTCCAGTATATGCGGCTGTCGCCCGCAGGACCCGGGTCCGAATCCCGGCCTGGGCGCCAAAACCCTTTGCTTCGCCTCATTTTTCACAAATAAGGCTTTTATCGAGTTTTTTTAATTTCAAGATTAAGGACCGGCATCCAATATTTTTTACTGGTAATTTGGGGCTAGTATCCTCATCCCATCATCGAGTATTAACTGTGCTCAGCCCAAGGGCAAAAGCCGTTAGATTAATTATACACGCCTGATACCTATTGGTTCTTAACGGAAAGTAACCGTTTGGTTCTGTTTTCAAAATCTCGATTCAATGGACTGTCAAAAAGATGCCTAGAGAAATTGTACTTGGCAATGGTCGTCTAACAGTTGCTCTTGACAAGAAAATGAATATTAGAGATTTCTCTTACCCCGAAGAAGGGTTAGAAAACCATGCCAAAGGGCACCCTTTTCGAATAGGCGTCTGGGTTGACGGAGCTTTCTCGTGGCTGGGAGATGAATGGGAAGTTTCTTCAAACTATTTGCCAGACACTCTGGTGAGCAAATGCTCCGCGTTGAACAAAAAGCTAAAAATTGAATTGAAAATCAACGACGCCGTCTACAGTTTTCAGGATCTTTTTCTTAGAAAAGTACGTGTCAATAATCTTACTGAGGTTAACCGTGAGGTCAGAGTCTTTTTTTCTCATGATTTTCATCTTTATGGCGAGGAATCCGGAGATACTGCTTTTTATGAACCGTCCAACAAGTCAATTGTTCATTACAAGCGTTGTCGATATTTCCTTATAAACGGGGTAACTAGGATCAACAATGGAATTTACGAATTTGCTACTGGGCAGAAAGAAGCGTTCGGTAAAGAAGGCACCTGGAAAGATGCAGAAGATGGAAAATTAGAAAGTAACCCTATTGCTCAGGGGTCAGTTGATTCAACAATATCCTTTAAGCTTGAAATGAAACCCAATTCCTCGGACACTATTTATTATTGGATTGCTTGTGGAAAGAACCTTACGGAAGTAAAAGATCTGAATACTTTCGTCAAAACTGAAAAAGTAGAACAGTTGCTGCTAAGAACAGAAGATTATTGGAGTGCGTGGACAAATAGACGAAGCATAGACCTTTCGGTCTTACCTAGGGAGATTTCGAGCCTAGTGAAAAGGTCACTTTTGACCATGAGAAATCATGTGGGAGACAACGGCGCAATAATTTCTTCTTGCGATTCAGATGTATTATACTTTAACAAAGATACTTACGCCTATGTTTGGCCAAGAGACGCGGCAATATGTGCTATGGCATTTGATGTGGCGGGATTTCAGGAAATCTCTCGATTATTCTTTAGTTTTTGCGATAGAATAATATCCGATGAAGGTTATTTTGCGCACAAGTACTGGTCTGACGGTTCTCCTGGAAGCAGCTGGCATGCCTTAATCGACGAAGCAGGACATAGGCAATTGCCCATTCAAGTGGATGAGACCGCTCTTGTCTTGTATGCCCTTTGGAAACACTTCGAAAAGTATCAAGATGTCGAATTTATCAGCAAAGTCTACCCAAAACTGGTCACAAAGACGGCGGATTTCTTAAAAAATTACGTTAATCAAGAAACAGGACTCCCAAAACCTTCTTTTGATATCTGGGAGGAAAAAGCAGGAACTTTCACTGCTACAGCAGCCTGTATTTGTGCGGCACTATCTGCAGCTGCGAAGTTTGCAGAAGTTTTTTACGACAGAAAAAGACAAGTCGATCTGGACAAAGTTGCCGGCAGAATGAAAGATGCAATCCTAAAAAATCTATACGATAACAAACTGGAAAGGTTCATAAGAGGATTCTTCCCAAATGGTCAGCGAGACACCACTGTGGACAGTAGTTTGAGTTTCATTTTTTTGTCAGAAACTTTTGAGCCTCAAGATAAGCACGTCTTAGAAACAATGAACACTTTAGAGGAGAAACTTTGGATCAACAATTCTGTCGGCGGGATGGCCAGATACGAAAATGACGAGTATTATAGAGTTTCAAAAAAAGTTCAAGGCAATCCGTGGATTATCTGCACACTTTGGCTTGCACGGTGGTACATTGCCAAGGCAACCTTAAAAAATGATCTAAAAAAAGCTTTAGATTTACTTGGTTGGGCAAAGAAGAATTCTTCCTCATCCGGTATCTTGGCAGAGCAAATAGATCCTAATAATGGAAATTTGATATCAGTATCTCCACTCAGTTGGAGTCACGCTGAATTCGTCCTAACCGCAAGTGAATATGTGGAAAAGTTCAAAAAAATGTAAGTTAAGGAAGTTAAGCCTGGAGAGGAAAATGTGGGTCTGCTTAAAGTATGTGATCTCGATGTTGCACCTCCATCTGGAAGCCTAAAAGAGTTCAAAGTGGGAAACCTCGAAATTTTAGTGTCCAATATCGATGGTAAATTCTTCTGCACAAGTGCGAGATGTCCCCACGCTGGAGGGGCACCGCTGTCCGAGGGTACTCTAATAGGAACGGTATTAACCTGTCCTTGGCATGAAGCGCAATTCAGAGTAACGGATGGCTTACTGCTAAGGGGTCCTGCCACAGAGAATTTGCGCGTTTATGAAAATATTGTAAGAGAAAATCAAATTTTTATTGAAGCTGAGTGAGTGTTTCGAAAAGGCACTAGTATCATGTAGTTTGAGAAAAAACTGCTAATACATCTTGATGAAGCCTGGTCCCACTCGGCGCCTGCTCAAAGTCTGGCGCGCACTTTTTCGCGTTAAAACCCGATTATAGACATAGGTCTGACCGTCAAAACCCTCTATTTTACATTATTTTTAAGAATAAAACTGAGGTCCCAGAATCGGCAAAGTAGCCGTTAGAAACTGCCAGAACGAGCCCACTCAGCCCCACCGAAACCTCGTTCAGCAACATTTAGGCAGAATAAACGCAATTGTGCCCATGCCTTTTATTCCGAGTTAAAATCGTGAAAACCTTAAATCTTGCATTATGTCTTACGTGACGTATGACATTGAAGACGGTTAGCGTAAGAATATCCGAAGAAGAAAAGCGCCAATTAAAGAAGTATGGCAAACTCTCAGACACATTAAGGGAAGGAATGAAACTCTACCTAAACAAAAAGAAATCCGACGAGTTGCTATGCAAACTGGAAAAACTTCAATCCGAAAGCCAAATAACAACCTCAACTGAGGAAGAAGTGACACTGATTCGAGAAGATAGAAAACGATGATAGTTGCTGACAGCAGTTTCATAGTTGAAGGACTACTTAAGAATAGAGCGCTATTTGCGGATGACCAGATTGTGGCTCCCGAGTTAGTCGCATACGAAGTTACAAACGCCATTTGGAAACATGAACATCTTTTGAAAGACCTGGAAAACGGCAAATCCTACGTTTCGATTTTCCACGGTCTAATGGAAGCAGGGAAAATAAAGATCCTAACCCCAAATGAAGAGTTGATGCAGGAATCGTATTCAATCGCAAAAAGGCAAGGAATTACGTTATACGATGCAGTTTTCGTTTCGCTGGCAATTAAACTTGGACTAGCCTTAAAAAGTTATGACAAAATTCAAATTCGAGCCCTAAAATCCGAGAATAGCCACCGATAATTTTACGCCGTAAAATCCGGATGAAGTCTTAAATTTAATAACTACAAAAACCCGTAAATCATCTACTTTTTGCAGGGGAACTCTACAAAGACTCTGCTCTTAAAAGTGAACAAAATTGGGGTTGCTAGTATTTGTGACGGAGCCGTTGGGAATTGAACCCCGACTGTTTGGCGGCTGAAAGTTAGTAAGGCTTAAAAAACATCTTTACGGGTAAATTGGAGCTAGTCTCCCCCTTCAACTGACTTGAATAATTGAATTTTCAAGATTCAGACTTGCAAAAGGCTCAGCATCTATTCGATAAACAGCCCATATAACTATTCAATGGGCAAAGTTAAAAGTCGGGACACGCCATAGATTCGCGTTAAGGCTGCTGATTGATTAAAATTCAGGAAGTTTCTCGCCGAAGAGTCTGGAGAATATGCTAAGTTGCTCAAATTGCGCCAAAGAGTTTAAGCAGGGTCAAGTTTGCGAAGAATGTTCAAAGCTGATGTGCGCAGAGCATAAAACTATTTCTTGCCCTTTTTGTGGAGGTAAGTTGAGAAAAGCATCAGTCGACATCGAAAAGATTGGGCAACTTGATATTAATTGGCTTACGATCGAAGATAGCAAACAAGTGGGTGCCGTTGGAACAAGGGTGCTTCCGTCATATTTTGTTAAAATATGGTCGACGATCCAATTCGCTAACAGCCAAATCAACGTTATCTTGCTAGACTCAAAGAAAACGTCTGTAGAATTTGAAAAACTACTTTATGAGAGAAATGACTTAGCATATGAGGAAAGGGTAACGTCAGAAAGGTCAAGGTATTCCATATTCTGTAAGAATGCAACGAGTCCATATTTTGTACTGATGAATAAAAGTGCCTTAAATGAGCGCTCCGCTATATTTTTGACGATTCTTAACATACGGTTCTCCAATAAGTGGACGCTTCTAAGAGAAGTTGCCGATTGGAAACAGGAAGAAATTATCAAAATACTAAGCAAAGCTGTCTTTGCCTTTAACAGAAAAATGGGATTTCCTTTTGTCTCAGCTGACGAAGGAATGCGTACGTTCTTCATAAATTCAATAATTAACATACAACATAGCTTCTGTGAGTGCGAGGCAATCCAAGAATTAGGCGAAGAAAAGGCGCTAACTCCTGACTTAGCCGACTATCTTCAATATAAGCTCGAAACAACGTTTTCATCCTTGGACTATAGTGCCAGATTCATAATATACGAAGCGCTTCAAACTCTCGAAAGAATCATTTTAGATAATTTTTTAATTCTGGCTACACGCAAAAATGCTCCACTTCTCCAGTTTTTAAGTAACTGCTTCAATGAAAGATTTAACGTTTTTAAAAGAGAATACTCAGAATTTCCCGATTTAGTAAAAGCTCTCGAAAATGCTGTTGATACCCTGCAACGCTTCTCTCTTTTAACCTTTGAAGAATTCGCAACAACCGCCGCGTCAGTGATTAGCACGTCGATATCACAGCTTGAACCAGTTTACATATCGCTTGCAGAAGTGGTGGCCTTGGTTCAGATGAGCGACTATTATGTAGAGGGATTGGAAAACAACGTATTGGTTGAAGTGCCAGACTTGGGCTCAATACATCAATATGTCAAACTGCTTAGGAAAATTTTCGCAAAGGAGGGCATCTACCCAGAGATTAGGATAATGGCAGGTTACGCCTTAGAACACACTTTAATGTCCTGGCTAATGATTAATGGCCAAGGCAACATTCAACTTTTTGAAGACTATTCAAAAGGCACAAAAGAATTGGCAAGCTTGATCGAGCTAAATCTGCCTGAAATTCTTAGGAAAAACCCTGACTTCGGCTACTTTAAGGGATCGCCATTGAGATATGAAGATGCAGCAAATAAGTTGTTGACACTTTCCAAAATAGCCAGAACTTTTGGTGATAAAGAAGTCGAGAAGGATTCGCTTGATCTTGCTGAAAAAATTATAGATAAATATGGGCTTACTTCCCTAAAATTTTCTATTTACTGGACCAGATTCGTTGAGACTCAAAATTTCGTATATATTGAAAAGATCCATCTTTTGATAAGAGATTCGGATAAATCTGAATTGGCAAAACACAATTTCTTGGTAATACCTCTAAATCTGCTCATTGAGGCTATCCTGTATGGCGGAAACGTGGATCAGAATATCGATGAGGCAGAAAACTCACTTATTGAGTCAACATCGATCGGGTCAACAACACAAACTTTCGCCAAAACAGGGCTTAATACCACCGAGCGGTTTTATCATATTTTTGAAATGATAAGGGAGTTTCTGAAATATCAAGGAAATCTTGAGAGCATAAAAAAAGCTTACAAAGAAGCACTTATTGTCGGCGAAATACTTGAGTCCAGGGATCCGCTTCAAATCCTGTCTCTAAAAACACGCATTATCTATAGTCTTTTGTCTAACGACCTTGCTAGCGCTGCTTTGCTTATCCAAAAGCTATCTGAATATCCGGACACAGAAAAATGCATAGCTACGTTTCTAAGCTTTTGCAACTTGTGGATAAACATCTCCTCAAGTAACGAAAGAAGAACGTTCATGCATAGAGACAAATTCCATTACGAGGGCAGGGATTTTTGGATCTTGATTTTACAACGTTTCGTTTTTCAAGTTATGGCTAATGACTTTGGTTCAAACATAGCTGGAAGTAGAGCGGTTGTTTTTGTTGAAGGAATTACTGACATTTGCGTCTTAAAAGAATTTTTAAGAAAGATTGAACCCCAAGAGCCTTTATATTTCATGGAACTTGAAGGTTATTCCAATTTTAACTATTATGTTGAACCTAGATTTGCAACTCAAATGCGGATTCCAACGTACATAATTTTTGACGGCGACACGCTAGAGGATAAGAAACGCAAAACAATCAAATCAGTCTCCACTCCCGCAAGCCACTCTTATACGCTTAAGAAGAAAAGAATTGAGGACTACTTACTAAATGTAAGGGCAATTGTGAAAGCCTTTCCCGAAAGGTCCTTGAGTGAAAAAGCAATTGAAAATTTCTTTGCAGAAACAAATGAAAAGAAGAATAAGAAGACCGTTTTGCAACTGGTTTTCAGCCGTTTCGAAATTGGAAAATATGACCAGCATAGTGCTGGAAAAATCGCCTCAAGCTTTGAAGTGGAAGAATTTGATCCCGAGCTCAGAGTATTGCTAGTTAATCTGTTAAATTTAAGGAACGTTTAGTTATTTGCAGCTCAAATGGCTTTCTTACAGCCAAACAAGTTGTAGATGAATGTGTGATTAAAGAAGACCATAAGCTTGGGAAATGCGTTTGCACTCGTTTGGAAGAGACAGGCAGCCTTGCCATTTTTAACATTTTTACTGGTAAAATGGGGCTAGGATCCCTCTTTCAGCTGGAAAAGAAAACATGCCCTGGTAGTATACAGGGTAATGAATCCGACCCGTCTCTTACCATGTGAATGAAGATGGTCAATCGCGATTAGAGCTGATTTGGTCTCATGATGAGTCTTGCGAGCGTTGAAATACTTCAGAAGTTTTGGGGATAGCACATCGGTAAACTACGATAGGGTCTTGAGCTTTTTGAGAACCTCTTCCTTTATCTTTTCCGTGAACTCGGTAGTGACGAATGTCCCCTTCCATGAGTCCAAGAATCGTTTGTCGGAAATATCTGAAATAATGAGTTTTAGGTTCTCCTCGATAATCTCCGAGTGTGCTAGAGTTTTTTTTGCCTCTTCCTTCAGATCGTCAGGAATGCCATTTTTCCAGACCAAGGTGGCAAGGTCTCTTATGTCGCTGGGCCTCGCAGACATGAGTTTTAGGATCAGATAGTCCATGTAGTCTGGAACATACATCTCGAAAGTCTTTTCGGCAATGGTAATCTTCACTTTCTTTGCCTTCTGGATGAATTTCTCTGTTATGCAAAACACTTGTCCGTCGGTTCTGCCCCTTACCTCGCCTTCCATAAAATCTATAGATATTTTTGCGGCTGCCTTGAGCAGCTTTACGCATCTGAGGAACCCGTAGCTGTCTCGTTTCTCAAAAGCTTCAGCGCTCATTTCATTGGATAGCATCTGTTGTATTTTATCCAGGTTCCAGCCGTCCGATTTCTTGAGGACAAAATCGCAGTCCCTAGTGTACCTTGAGAATGATGTGAACGCCCTGAGTGCGTAGCCGCCAATCAGAATCAGCTTCGGATTATCAAAGCCATCGGTTTGTTTTGATATATGCTCGATTATCTTGCTGATTTCTTCCTCTCTTAGATTCATTAGTTCAGCGTGCTTAACCAAGTTCAACAACCCTCTCTATCGCTTCATCAATCTCTCTTCTGACAAAGGTGTCTTCCAATTTTGTTTCTCTATGCGGAAATTCCGCCCCGCCCAACTCCTCTAACTGATGGAAGCCATACTCCAAAGCCTGTTTGGCCCTGACCTTGGTTTTTGAAATCCTCTTCCAATAAGACTCCTTATACAACTTATCAAAGTTTATCTTGTCTTTATTCTCGGACAAAGTTGCAAAGGCGTCAGCGAAAGCCCAGTTCTGTATACATTCGATTATGTTTTCTTCAATGTTCTCGACAAGCAAGTTTCCGATTTTGCAATACTTGATTTTGGAGGCGTTCTTTGAATATTTGACCTCAAAATTCCAACCTTTTTTCTTGCCGAACTCTTTCAAGGCTTTTCCATAGGATTTGTCCTGGACCTTTAACATATACACGTCTCTGTGGACAAAGTCATTGTTCCAGAAAGAGGCGGCGGTCTGGGCTGACACAACCTTGAAGTTCTGGTCCTTCTCCAAAAAATCCCATTCGTCCTTGATCTCGGTTGGAACCCAATACCAGCCCCATTTTACCCTTTCTATTGACCCTTCTTTTGACAACTTGTTCAAATATTCCTTAGTATTTGGTTCAGTGCCTTTTACAGACTTGACACTAACTAAACTTCCTTCGTAAGGCTTCAATTTCTTGCTAAACTGGGTCAAGTATTCAGGCATTGTTGTTCACCTTTTAGTATTGTTTGGCAAACTATTTAAAAATAACTGTTCACCTTTTAGTATTGTTTGGCAAACTACCTTATAGAACACAGCATATTCTGAAGGACTGGCCAAAGTCACCTTTTATTTTGAACTCTGCGGAATCATTTTTGCTTCTCACGACCTCAAGTGTTGAAAAGGCAATATCCATATCAAAAAGTTATTCTTGATTTATTCATGCTTTCGACTGACGATAACCTTAAAAATTAAAATTGAAACTCGCGGGACAGATTACTTTTTGCCTAAGGTTCAAGAAAACCATACTTAGGAAAATAGCCTTATTCGGTAAGTCTAGCGTAGGGACTCATACCGTGTACAGGCTGTGTAAAAACTCCAAAAGATTTTAGAAAAATGCTATCTTTATTTTAAATTCCCAACATTGGTCAGCATTTTTTAAACTCATAATACGCAATTTCTTGACAGCGATTTGAGTTTTCACACACTCTGTGTAGGGGATAAGCTTGGTGCTATTCTATAGCAAAGCTTAGTTGTGAACAATTACGTTACTAACAATGTTTTCTTCGCTGTTATTCGCGAGATTCTTCATGTTCTGGATCCTCAAAGTTTTCGGATAGAACCTTTCAAAAGCTTGAACCTGTTAATCATGGCATTTTGGTTATATATTATTAACATGAATTAAGTTAATCGTTATTTTGTTTTTCCATAACGCTTTATTGCAGCATCTTACCCCACGAATTTCATCGCAATTTTTGATCCAAATCTTTTGTGTATTTGTGTTGTACGCATCTACTGATTAGTTAGCAGTTCATAATGTTTATTTTTAGCCAAACAACCAAAAGAATATGCAGCAACGCCAGAACGGCAAAAAGCATAATGCGCCTTCTGAACGCTCTTTAATGAGTGTTCTTGCCAATTCTGGGTATCCAGAGAACGTGGCTGAAAAGATTTGGAAGTTGTACAATCCGCCTGAACTAAACGCAAATAAGCTTAAACAATAAATAGCAAGGGCTTGATATGGAAAAATCGGTAATTCTAAAAAAGCTACAGCACAGTGAACTGCATTTCAAAATAGCGATAGCTGTTTCAGCAACCTGCTATTCTTCAGAGGCAAGGGCATTAAATTATCTCGGGAGCTTCAGCTACGGTAAACACACTATGGATACAAAAGAATTGTTACTTACAGCCGAAGAAGAGAAAATGGCTGCTGTGATTGTTGAACATTCTGCCACATATTTGATGGCTGTGCAACTTGATGAAATATTGGAGAAGCTATTCCCTAATCGTTTTGAGCATAGTAATCGTAGAATCCAAAATGGAGCACGCATAGTGCGCTTAATAAGAAATGCATACGCGCATGACCCGCTTTCACCCACTTGGTTAAAGATACCTTCTTCATGGAGAAACCAAGTATACAATGTTGATGAAATAATTTCTCTGAATACTAACAATTTGGAAGGAAAAAAACTTGAGCGAATGGATTATGGCGGACCAATAAGCCTTCTTAGATTACTTCAATATTTTAGGTGCCTAATAGAAAAGGAATAGGTCTGGCCTGACGCATTTTTCTTTAAATGAAATAAAGAGTTAGCCAATTTGTCTTTAATCAAGTATCTGGCGTTCTCGGATTTTAGATAGGCGCGTTTTTCATTATCTCTTTTACGACTTGCATAAACTCTGTTTTAATTTTAACCTTGTACTCGTCGGGCAAGGAGTCGCTTAAACCGCTGTACATCAGACTTTTCAGGTAATACTGCATTTCTTTCTTCCGTTTTTCTGAGTAATTCTCGTATAGTTTAGCAACTGGTCGGCACTTGCAAATTAAGGTATCAACAAGCTCGTCTATGCTTGGCGTTTTGGACGACGCTTTCTTTTCTTGGGTTGCCTTAGATGTTTTATTTGCATAAACAGCAGTTTTCACAGTTAATCGCCCTCTCTAGCAAGTTCTTGTTATGGAAGACATTGTATTTTGCATTTTCCCTTGTTTATTTCTAAATTCGATGTCTTTTCTGTTTCTTCGCAAACTGCCGCTCCATCTCTGGGATTTGAATCTGGATCACCTAAATTATCTTGGGTCCAAAAACGTCGTCTAATAGGCTCAATCGTGAAAATGTCAGCAAACCTTCTTTGTCGCACAAGTCTTAAATATAACGATAGAAATATGTAACGTTAGAAATAACTAACATTGTGGGTGTGTTGAAAACAATGATCAAAAAGACCAAAAGAGCTTGGGCCAACTTTCTCCCTCAACGAAGGATGCCCCTTGGAGTTAGAAGAATCCTTTCAGGGTTCCCAGGGTTCTTCGGCTTTATTGGCTTTAATGCTTTTCTTGCATTTCCAAACCATAACCCGTGGTACTTCTTTCTTTTTGGATGCTTTACCATATTTTCGGAATTTAGGTACTGGAAAGACGAACTCAAGTATCTCGGGCTTTCCGGACTGCTTGGTTTAATTATTCCAGCTCTTTGGGCGTTAGGCTTGTTTAAAGTGTAATTAGGATGAGATGTTATGAAAATAAGACTTGACCAACGACTTTTTGGCTTCTTTGGACTTTTGGGTTTTCTAGGATTTATCCCTGGAAACTTTCCTTTATACATGCTCGTTATGCTCTTTTTCTTTTTCGTGGCAGCGAGGCCGCAGACTAAAACCGGTGAATACCTGAACGACGAGAGATGGATTAGAAACATAACCAAAGCATGCGCAACGTCATTTTTCGTTTTTCTTATACCCAGTATGCTAAACATTGCCTTTCTGAGGTTATCCAATGTTTTCTCAACAGTCTCTCTATCAATACCAGTTGCAGCATTATTGAGCCTCTTTCTATCATTCTATTATTATGACCAATCAGGAGACTAAACCCGATTCCACTGAAAACACGAATGAAGGAACTCAGGGAGAAACATAACCTAACCCAAGAGCAATTAGCTCAAAAGGTAGGCGTGAGAAGAGAGACTATACTCTTCTTAGAGAAGGGCAAGTATAATCCATCTCTCAAACTAGCTCATGATATTGCGAAAGTTTTGGATTCCCATATAGAGGACATTTTCTTTTTTGAAGATTAACTAATAACGAAGGATTGTTGCCAAAAAATTGCTTTTACTGGTAAATTGGGGCTTGGATCCCCCTCCAGGCGCCTTTTTACCAGTTTGGGTTGTTTTTTGGGTTTAATTTGCCCAAAATCGACATAGTTGAAGTTCATTCAAATTAGTGATTTGCATCATATGACATCTTGCAAAAACAGGGGGCTATCAGTTCATCGACAATTAGAGGAATCCAAGGTAATTTGTATGCAATCCACTTCTTTGAACCTTAAACTGGGCAGGAAATCGCACCTCAAATTAAATTCCCCTCCATAGGTCAATTTCTAAATAGACGTTCAGGGGTCGGTTGCCTAGTAGGCTCCATAATCAGTTCTTTAACAATTTCAAAAAGTGAGATTCCTCAACAGCGTTCTCCAACTGTTACAACTTGCCACAGCGTCCACAGCTTTCTTTGATCTCGAACCCTAAATCCCACACGCCAAAAAGTTTCCCTTATTGCACTAGGATTGTTACTTTGAAAATAATGGGTTACCTTGGATAATCCAAACGGCAGCCAGAAATCGGCTAGAAACAACAGACCGCCTACTTGCAAAACACGTTTTATTTCTCTTAGACCTTTCTCTTGATCTTGCCAGTGATGAAAAGAAGCTGTACTGAAGGCGAGATCAACTTTCGCGTCAGGCAAAGGAAGCGATTCAGCCTGACCAACGTAGAATTTTGCATCAGGAGTCAATCGGCGGGCACTCTCAATCATGCCACTTGCTGGATCAACGCCAATCAACTGTGCTTCGGGCCAATACTTTCTGGCTTTGCGTAACAATCGTCCCGTCCCGCACCCGACATCTAAAACAGTATTAGGAGCCGTTCCTTTTTTAGCCATATTCAGCACACGCCTCTGCAATCGGTCAAAAAGAAACCACTGCCACCATGAATTCTCATAGCTCAAAGACCAATGGTTGAATTTTTCAATGTCATCCGTTTCCTTTCCAGCCGTATTTGCTCCCTCAAAGTTGCAATAACTCTTAGTTCTCTGTCCGCCAAACTGGGACATTTGTCCATTTAAGAATTGTGGGGTACTCAAATATTCAAACTATTTGATGCGGAGATAGGCTAATCATTTGCACTCCAAAAGAGCCGAGAAAGACGATACTCAAAAAAGTTGGAAAGTACATATGCGTACCATTGGGTTCAAGTCCCAGCGGGCCCGCCATCCCCCGAGCGAATATGTACTTTCTCATCTAATCAAGATAGGAATCGCACCCCAACTCAAAAGCCCATCTCTAGTACAAAAACTGACATGGACTTCCAGGGTTCGGTTCCCTAATGACCTGTCCGCAAGCTTTATGCATCTCACTTTTGCCAAGCAACCATATGGTAGCGAATTTAAGCGAAGTTGTCATTATTTGTTGGTTGAGTCGGAGCACATGAAAGCATCTTATTTTGTCGGGCAAGAACTAGATTGGAATGCTCCATTGGTTCCTGTTGACTTGATGGTTGAGCTTCCTTTCTGGATGATGGTACCTAACTGCACGCAGAAAATTGAGGTAAACGGTCATCTATTTGATGTTTCGATAGATGATAATTTCATCGAGCAACACGCTGGTCGAGATTAGCCCGTGGGATGTGCCGATTTGGTTTATTATGTCAGAAATCGCTTCTGGACGAGTAACGTTGATGGATTATGCCAAATGGGACGTTAAACCCATCATATCAACTGCTGGGTCGCCTGAGCAATACAAGCTCATTGATGAAGCGCAGCTAAAAACTGCAATAAACACCAATCCAAGCGCAGGTGAATTCGAGTTGATGGACTCCTTAAACTTCATGGAGCGAGGAGATTATTCGGGCGCAGTAAGGAGAATTACAACTGCCATTGAAGCCCAAACCGAAGCAGCTCTTCGTCAGGAGCTTCTGAAACGCTATTCTCCAGCGGAAGTTGATACTAGACTGGAGCAGTCAAAGAACGATTTGGTATTGTCCTAAAATAGAATAGT
>PLSP01000145.1 GCA_003165195.1 Candidatus Bathyarchaeota archaeon
AAATGAACAAATACTACAGAAAATTTAAGAAGAACTCGAAAGCCCTAAGCCCAGTAGTAGCATCAATCATCCTAATCGCAGTCACAGTCGCAGTCAGCGTCGTCGTCGCAGCATGGATGGGCGGAATGACCATCGGACTCATGGGAAACACAGAACAAGTATCAATCACAAACGTACAATTTGTCGCATCAGGTCAAATGTATGGCACTGCACCTGTTACATCTGATACAATTGTCGTTCAACTTCAAAACTCAGGTGGCACTGGTTCAACAGTTGTAAACACCGCTTATGTCAATGGAGCCAACTACACAATATCCTCTTTGACAATTCCGCACAACACCGCAGGAACCTTGCTCATTAGTTTAGGACCAGCAGGCACCCTGCAAAGTGGAACAAGCTATTCAATCAAACTAGTAACTGCAAAAGGCACTCAAGTCTCATCATCTGCAACGTACAGCCCATAAACTTTCAACCTTTAGTCAGAAAACTTTGGGTAAGGTGAAAAACTTTTCACCAACTTTCCCTTTCTCTATTTCAATTTAAGGAGGAAACAAAATCATGGTCACAGAAATAAAAGAATTCACATCAGCACAAGCAATAGCTGACGGACTAGACAAGGAACTAGCCCAAACCAAAAGTGTCTTAGGCGAATACTTACGTCGCCTCGACGAAATCCGTAGTTTAGCGGAAAAATCAAAAAAAGTCCGCGATGTCGTAATGAAGCTTGCCGGAAAAAAACCCAACTCAACGGAAAACCCGGGTGAAATAACTGTTGGCACTCTTAACATAGTGTTAGATGCCAATGCTTTCCACGAGTTAACCGCCATAGAAGCTGTGGTGCGAAGTCACCAGGAACGGCTCTTGGTGCTCCAGAAGGTTCGGGAAGCATTAAAATGGCTAGATCAACTTGGCGACACCGAGGGCCTAAAGTATTTAGTGCTGCAGGACGAAGGCATCCCAGAACGAATCCTATTCAAAATCACTTAAACACTATTGCTGCCGGGAAAAAATTGACAGAAGCCTACACAGTTCCACTTCAGAAAGTCATAGGCGAATTTAAGAATATTAGCCCTGACATAGTAAGCGCTTTTGTCTTCAGAAAAAACGGTGACATCAACGCAAGCAATGAAGCTTCATCAGAAGACCAGATAAAAAAATTAATCACCACATTCAACAACATCTCTGACCAATCACAGCTTATAGGCGAAGTAGAAGCGCTAACCATCCAGGGTGTAGACCGCCAACTAAGGATTGAATGCATAAACACCCGCTACCTAGCAACTGTTTATTCCAACACATCCGATCAAAGAGTCGTCCAAGCTTTAACACACGTTATTGTTCCAACCGTAACGGAGCTACTAGATCAAGTTACACCCCAAACGTTCTCCGCTGAACCGCAGCAAGCAATTGGCCTTCAAGATGAACCTATCGAACAAGAAGTTTTACCACTTCAGCAACCAGTTGTTGAGGTATTAGCTTCTTCACTTATGCATTTAGAGCCGTTGCTTCCTGACCCACCTGCAAACCAATTGATGGTGGAAAAAATTGGGGGCCTGCTGGTGCCTTCCGATACCGTTCAAATAGATGGTGCGGTAATCGCAAAATGGAATGACCTGTTTGAAAGTAAACGGATCACTCTATTACAAATTGAAACTTTGGAGGGCAGGGTGATAACATGCAAGTTCAAAGCCTTAAAGGAAAGCGGTAAAGCTAAAGGCATAATTCAAATTCCCGAAAAGATACTTCAGGCGCTACAGACCAGCAAAGGTAACCTAGTAATCATTAAACCAGTAATAGTTGGATAGGAGAGAAGAGATTGTCAAAGCAAAAACTCTGTGTGAATGATGCTGAGGCAACAGTCGTCGTCCCAGCAGTCGTAACTTCTAGTACTGAAGTGGAAACTGCGACTTTCGCAAGTTTAAGTGCCAGCCTAGCGGAAATACGTAAACTCAAAGGAGTCATAGGCTACATACTTAGAAGCAACAGCTCAGCCATAATTGATTTACCGCCAACCGAAAAAGTAACAGAATACGCAATGTTTTCTAGTCAAATGGTTGAGTTCTCCAATCAAGTCTCCGACGAATTTAGTTTAGGTAATGCTGAAAGTCTAATAGTTGAAAGTGGAACTGTTAAAGTGCTCTGCATGACCTTGGCGGAAAACAAAATTGGCGTTTTTATGGAGAAAGACGCGGGGCATGCTTGGATAATAAAAAGAATTTTACTCTAGTCTGAAAAAACGATATTGCTATTGTTTTCTTCTTTTGTTGTATCTACTGCGGCGTTTGTCAACTGAGATTATTTTCTCAGGTTAACGGTTTTATTGTGATGGCGACATTCCCCTATGTTCCTAATCTAGAAAGCACTTTAAGGCAAGTTTACATAGTAGCACAATAACAGTGAAACCTTTGCCTCGGGAATTCATTTTATTTTCACGTTTAGGAAAAACAGATGCAGCCTTCAACAATCTACATGACGCAGGCAGACTAGACATTGTCTATGAATGCATAGTAACCAGCCTTTTTCTTTCTCATGGCCTACGCAGAGACGTAATCTTCCATGCCGTCTTAAATGGTCCACCCAAACCGCCTGTGCACATAAAAATCGACGGCGAGACCCTTTATGACGTGCGGACAGACGTGGGAACGTGGCAGCAGATTCTGAGAAAGGTGATCGCTGGTAAATCCCACCCTGGCATCAGCGCAGATAAAGCAAGTTTTGAAGCTTTGCTCAAGCAGGAAGCCCAAACGCGTCAAGTGTATGTTTTAGAAGAGGGAGGCAAAAACGTTGCTGAAATGGAGTTATCTGAAAATAGCCTTTTTGTGTTGGGCGACCACGTTGGATTGCCAAAAAAAGCCGAATCCTTTGCACTCAGATATGGAGAAAAAATAAGTTTAGGCAGGCAACCTTACCTGGCTGCGTCATGTATTACAGTAATCAATTATCTGCTGGATCGCCAAGCTAAATCTGGCTCTTGAAATGTTCCCAGCCTCTTGCTTCAATAATCTGTTTCTTACCGTTAACGTCCAAGAGCACTTGTGAGTCCTTCGTGGCTTTGCCAATTGGCAATAGGCATCCGCCGACTGCTTCAACTGCTGCTGCTGCGTCAACCCAACTTTTTTGCTTAACGGTTAACACAAGCTCGTATTCTTCGCCGCCGTAGAGCGCCAGTTCCAAGGGGTCAAGCTGGTTAAACTCGGCAAAGCGTCGAACTTCCTCAGAAAGGGGAACACTGGTAACGTTGAAGCCGACGCCGCTCATTTTGCAAATTTCATGCAAACTCCATGCTAACCCATCGCTTGAATCAATCGAAGCCGACACTGCACCTGTCTTTCCAAGGGCTAAACCTTCTTTTAGTCGTGCTTTAGGCATGCAAACCGCGCCCAACATGACTTCCCGCAGGTTAGCTGACACAAACAAGTTGTTTAGAAGTAAGCGTAGTCCTGCGGCTGGCTTGCCAAAGAAACCTGTTACCGCCAAAATATCACCCGGCTTTGCCCCGCTGCGTAGCATCAAAGCCTGTTTTTCTGCTGTGCCAAAAAGGGAAACCGAGATAATGAGGTCCGTGGCCTCTCCGGTGTCGCCGCCGATGACGTAAGCACCATATTCCCTTGCTCCCGCGTTGAGTCCGCGAGCGATTTCTTCGATATCCTTCTGCAATAAGCCTCTGGGTAACCCAAGCGCTACAAGGGCTGCCGAAGGCTGGACTCCTTTTGAAGCAAAATCGCTTACATTCATAACTAGAGCTTTTCGGGCTGCTTGCCACAGACTCATATGTTTGGGAACATCAGTTTTGCCCACAAGCATGTCCGTTTTGAGTACGGCAACTTGCCCTTGGTCAAGGTTAACAGCTGAAACGTCGTCTCCGAAGGGAACAGGCAGGTTAGGCATGGCTTCAAGATGCTGTTTGATAATTTCGATTATTTTCCGCTCACCTATCTGAGCGCCTGTCTTGTGTTGAACCCCTTTTTCGTTTTTATGGTTGACCAATGCAGTCACTCTCGCAAGAAAAACTCAGTTGAAAGATAGGGCGGCTAAGTCTTTTAAAATTGACGCTTGCTTAAATGCCGTTTATTTTGGGTCAGTGTTATTTGACGATTTCTCACGGCAAAAGCTCGAAGCCGTCGCCTTACATCATCCCGAGCTAAAATGGCGTGTAAGCAAGATATATCTATTCTGTTGAGTCTTTTTTCACTTTGCATCATGCCTTTTATCGGACCCATTCTGGAGGCATTTATAAACGCTAAAAAACGTATGCGCACGCTAAAGCACGCAGGACCACGGGAAAAAACTTTTAGGCACGCTACGGCACGGGAAAACACGCTAAAACACGCAACCTGCCAACGCCCCAGTCGCCAAACTAAAAAAGCAACCCAAAACGCAAACAACAAAAAAAGCCAGCCAAAAAACAGGCTACTGAACCCAAGAGCTGCTGTCTTTGAAATTCACGTAACGAGATGATGGTGGTTTTCAGTCTTGTTAATGCTCCACCTATGACTTCGACGGCTAATCCTACTTTGGTAACTAAAACTCCCCCGAGATAACTCCACTAATACCCCCAGCAATGTTGCAGCGAGGACTGCCAATGGGCTGTTGATTACTTTAACTTGTTAATTGGTTAACGAAGTCAGATGCTCGTGTATTGAGGTCTTCGCTTTGCCCAATCTTTACTACTACAGTGTTTGATAGTGATACATTGTCTTTGAGTGCAGGTATCGAGCTTCTGATCATAGTTACGTCGCTTGGTGTAGTGGACCCTTGCCCGCTTCCATAAACGCCAACTTTGGTGGTTGAATTAAAGCTCAAGTTATCGACAAAGTCCTTTACTGAGACAGTTATCGATCCTGCATAGACGGGGCCTCCCGCAACGACTATGCTGTAACCAGCGGTGTTTGCTGCAGCTGAGCTTTTTATTCCCGCCAAAGTCACGGTGTAACCCTGAGCTTGCAGATCGCTGGCAACTTTATCGGCCACGCCTTTTGCGGCTCCTGAAAGGCCAGGGTCATAGACAACCAAGGTTTTCCCAGATGAGATTCCTGTCGGCGTCAGAGTTTTCAACCCTGTTGCAGTGTAGGCAGCTAAGTCAAGAAATATTATCGCTGCGAGGGCTACCACAATAATTATACCTATTGAGATTACTGCACGCATGATCTTGAACACTTTACGCACTTTTTAGTCCCTTTCTTGTGAGCGTTATGTTGCTATGTTTTATATAATAATTGGCTGTTTTATCCTGCTGCTGCAGTCTGTACAAAAAAGAATGCATGAAACATGGTTGTTCCCGAAATTTCCGTTTCGCAGCACGACAACTGACGAATCTAAATCTTTAAACTGCCGCATGGATAGGGTAGATTATGCGTGTTATTTGGAGGTGAAAAAGCGATATGATATTCGAAGAAGAAGATGAATGGGAAGAAGGCGAAGACGAGGAATGGGAAGAAGAAGAATGGTAAACTAACCGCCAAGACAAACTTTTACATATTTTTCTTTCAAGTAAACAAGCTCTTCCTTTTAGGCGTTTGAGGTTAATTTTTTTAAGAAACCGATGAAAATTCTGGACACCTTCTTTGCCTATACTACCCTGATTTTTAGTTGAAAGCTTGGTTTTTGATTTTTAAATTTATAACTTAGATGTTATCTTCATTACTGGACGTTATACCATGACGCGAATCGCCGTACTTAACCAGGACAAGTGCAAAGTCAAAAAGTGCAATCAACTCTGCGTAAACTTCTGCCCTATGGTGCGTAGCCGAGTGGAAGCAATTCGCGTCGAAGGAAACCAAGCCGTCATATCTGAAGCCTTATGCAGCGGCTGCGGAATATGCGTCAAAAAATGCCCCTTTAAAGCCATCAGCATCGTCAACTTGCCTGATGAGCTAGAGAAAGATTGCAGTCATCGTTTTAGCGCTAATAGCTTCAAACTTTTTCGTCTACCAATGCCTTCACCAGCTACAGTATTGGGGTTGATTGGGCAAAACGGCATAGGCAAAAGTACAACGCTTAAGATTTTTTCAGGCGAGATTAAACCAAACCTCGGCAAATTCTATGACCCGCCTGATTGGTCGGAAATTATTCAGTATTATCGAGGTTCAAGCCTGCAGGATTACTTCCAAAAGCTCAGTCAAAAACAGCTAAAGGTAAGCAGCAAGCCCCAGTATGTTGACAAGATTCCCAAGGCTGTCACCGGGAAAGTTGGCGATTTACTGGAGAAAGTTGACGAACGACAACAGCTTGCTTCCATTGCAGAGGAGCTTGAGCTCACAAAAATTTGGGACCGACCCTTAGACGTGCTTAGCGGCGGTGAACTTCAGCGTGTGGCTGTTGCTGCGGCGCTCAGCCGAGATGCAGACGTGTATCTTTTCGATGAGCCGTCAAGCTACCTTGACGTGAAACAGAGGCTTGTAGTTGCTCGGGCCATCCGCAGCCTCAAAGAACAGCAGAAAACAATCGTCGTGGCTGAACACGATTTGGCAATCATAGATTACCTGTCTGACCAAATATGCCTCTTCTACGGTGAACCAGGAGTTTACGGCGTCGTATCACACGTGCACGGAGTCCGAACAGGCATAAACATTTACCTGCAAGGCTTCATCCCTGACGAAAACATCATGTTCCGCAAAGAATCCATAGTTTTCCATGAGAAGCCCCCCACTGCAGGCACAAACCTAGGTGAACCCCTATTGAAATGGGAAAACATGAAGAAAGCCTTCAAAGAATTCAAATTATCCATAGAGCCAGGAGATATTCGGCGAAGCGAAATCGTCGGTATCTTGGGGCCAAACGGCATCGGAAAAACTACTTTTGTCAAAATTCTCGCCGGAATCGAGGAATCAGATGGCAAGGAAAAGTTTGGCGAGTTAACCGTTAGCTACAAACCACAATACATAGCTCCCGACTACTCGGGTAGTGTTCAGGAACTGCTTATGAGCGTAGCCAAAGACAACTTCACTTCAAGCTGGTACAAAACTGAGATTGCTCAGCCTCTTAGGCTTCAAGTTTTGATGGACCGCAACGTGATGGAGCTTAGCGGTGGAGAACTTCAGAAAGTCGCCATCGCCGCCTGCTTGAGCCGCAAGGCGGATCTGTTTCTGCTTGACGAGCCAAGCGCCTACCTAGACGTCGAAGAGCGATTGAATATGGCTAAGACGTTGCGTCGCGTGGTTGAAGCTCATGGTATTCCTGCTTTCGTTGTGGAACATGATGTGGTGACGCAGGACTTCATAGCTGACCGCTTGATGGTTTTCGACGGTGAACCGGGGGTCTCTGGGCTGGCGCATCCGCCAACAAGCTTACGAGGCGGAATGAACACTTTCCTCAAAGAGATGGGCATCACCTTCCGACGGGATTCAGTTACTTTCCGCCCCCGCGTTAACAAGGAAGATTCACAGATGGATAAGTTCCAAAAAGGCATCGGCGAATACTATTACACCAAAACCACCAAGCCAGAAGCGGTAGAGAAGGCAACTAAGAAAAAGTAACTAACCACTTTTCAGTTTTGCCCGGGATTTGTTTCTCTTCCAAAAAACCCTGATACTGTAACTGTTTCAAAGGATATTATACATTTTTAAAGCAAAAGTGACCATGCAATATTTTCTAGCTTAATTAGAGAGTCAAAGGTTTTCTGAGCATCTGCAGTTAACTTAAAGAACAAGCAGCAAATATACTAACCCTCTGAAAAAATAAGAACGGGGAAAGTGGTGTAACCGGCAAGTGGCTCAAGCAACCTTCGAAGAGATTTCGGCTAGTGACTTTTTCTACCGAAACAGAGACATCGCAGGCTTCACAAACCCGTCCAGGGCAATATTTGCCGCTATTCGTGAACTAATGGAAAACTCTTTAGATGCTGCTGAAAGCCAAAAAATTCCACCTGACATTTATGTTCGTTTATCATTCGAGGGTGAAGCCACAAAAGACACCCAGATCTACAAGCTTCGAGTTGAAGATAACGGGAGCGGAATTCAGCCACGTTTTATCCCCAGCGCATTTGGGCAAGTGCTTTACAGCAGCAAATATAAACTCAAGCAGACGCGTGGCACTTTTGGTTTAGGCGGAAAGATGGCTGTGCTTTATGGGCAGGTAACTACGCATCAAGCAGCAATGGTGACCTCATGCACTGGGCAATCGAAAATTTACAGTTTCAAGCTGATGATTGATATTCAACGGAACCGCCCCATAATCCTTGACCGCAAAGTCTTAATCAACAAGGATAATTGGCGGGGAACAATCGTCGAATTCAGCTTGGAAGGCGACTATCTCCGCGCGATGCCAAAGATTCTTGAGTACTTCAAGCAAACCGCCATGGTTAACCCCTACGCGAACCTAACGTTTGTTGACCCAAAAGGAAGGCTCTACAAATTTACCCGCGGCACCACCGCCATGCCGGAGCCGCCTTCGGAAACATTGCCACATCCCTACGGCGTAGACGTGGAACTACTGCAACGCCTAATCCAAATTACAACTGAAAATAACATGGCTGGTTTCCTCAAGGGAAATTTTCATCGTGTCGGAGATATCACAGCCCAAAAATTTCTTGACTTCAGCCAACTGAGCCCAAGCAAAAACCCAAAGAAACTTTCGCATGAGGAAATCGTGCGTTTCGCGCAGAACCTCAAGAAATACACGGATTTCCTGCCACCTGACGCCAGCTGTCTTTCACCTCTTGGCGAAGAACTGCTTAGGGCGGGGGTTACCAAAGAGTTAAACCCTGAGTACCTTGTGGTTTACCAGCGTAAACCATCCACCTATGCGGGTCACCCTTTCATTGTTGAAATGGCTATCGCTTATGGCGGTGGAGTGCCTAAACGAGGCAGCTTTGTGATTTACCGTTTTGCCAACAAAATTCCGCTCCTCTATGATGAGGCGAGCGATGTTTCTTATCGTGTTATCTCAGCAATGAATTGGCGACGCTACAAAGTTGCGCCTGATATGCCGATCGCTATTGTTATTCATATTTGCAGTACAAAGGTTCCCTACAAGACTGTTGGAAAAGAATTCATTGCTGATCGCCCCGAAGTGAGGCGAGAAGAAGCAAACGCGCTCCGTGAGGTTTCTCGTCAGCTTCAGCATTTCCTTTCTCGTCAAGAGCATGTGCACATGGAGAAGAAGCGTCTGGGAATATTCAGCAAGTACCTGCCTCGAATCGCCCAGTTCTCAACCATGTTGGCCGGTGAGACGCGTGTGCCTGACATCGAAAAGTTATTGAAGAGTGTGCAGAAATATGGCGCAGAAGAAAGCTAAGATACTTGAAAGGCAAAACGAAGTAATCAACGGTCTTCATGAATTCGGCAGCAGAATCTACAGTCAGCTAGATCAAGGCTTTTTTCCAACGATCGAAATGCCTAGCCGCGGGACCGACAACATAGCCTATGACCCAACTTTGCGCCAGTACATTTTGGGCGAGAAAAACGTTAGCCGCAGCGCCCGGAACATAAGGCACATCAAACCCTTTACTCAACTTGCTTGGGCAGCAATGTTTAGCAATGAACTTACAACCCAGCGTAAAACCAGCACACTCAGAGACGTCTACTATTCAGCGCAAGCATACGAAATGACTTTCACAGACCAACAGGAAAGCAACAACATAATCACTGATCTTGAAACACTAACTGGGTTTGCTCGGGAAGATTTCCATATTTTTCCCGAAGAACGCAGCGCAATTTTCGGCGATTTAGATATCGGTTACACCGTGCCTGGCTATGAAGGAAAAACGTTGAATTTAACCAGTCACCCAGACGGCGTATTGATTGGTCCTGCCCTAACTTCATCAGAGTTAATGAGCACGCGAGCGGACAAAGTTATCGCTATCGAGAAAGGCGCTCTCTTCACAAGATTCATTGAAGAAAACGTGCATAACAAGCATCATGCTCTACTGATTTCATGCGGTGGACAAGCTCCAAGGCAAACACGTAGTTTCATCCGTCGGCTCCACGATGAACTGAACCTCCCAGTTTACATTCTTACTGACGGTGACCCATGGGGTATGCACATAGCGCAAGTCATAATTTCTGGATCCGCTAACGCAGCGCACCTTCGAGAGTTAAATACGCCTGACGCGGTTTGGAGTGGAGTTTGGGCAAGCGACATCGTAGAGTACAAGTTGCCGACGGATCCGTTGGATGAAGTGGACATTAAACGGTTGTATGAGTTGCAGAAAGACCCAAGGTACCAAAATGACCCCATCTGGCAAAAAGAAATCAAGTTGTTTCTGAAAATTAAGCGTAAGGCCGAGCAAGAGGCTTTTAGCCGTTATGGTTTAACCTATATAGTTGACGAGTACTTGCCAACTAAGTTGGAGCCTCCTAAGGATAAGAAATAGAAAAATTGGCGCGTTTTAGAGAACCGCTGTCCACTAATTTTTAAAATAAAATACTGCTTCATCGTTGAGTTACTGAGTTTTTAGCTTGCTGCTTTCTTGATTAGACTTGATTGACTAAGCTGAACGCTTACGCGACGAATAATCTTGAAGTTTTGCCAATATATTTTACATTCCTCAAAAAACACACGCGCAAGACTTGGCGAGATTGTAGACTCCGTCTTTCTAGACAACCTGTAATCCGGCGAGAAATTGATTGAAGGACGCGAACAATAATTTAAAATAACTCATCATGATTTATCTAAGCAAACATAGGGAGATACAGGGGAAACTATTCATGAGTGAAGAAGGCGATACTTTCTGGATCAATCTAGCAGAGAAATTCTTTGGGCTGATACTGCTCATCATTGGCGCCATATTGATGTATTATACGGTTACTAGCTCGTCTGAATTTGGGCCTTTCACATGGTTTTTCGGTGTTGTATGCGGGGTTATGCTTCTGATCGGCTTGTTTTTGCTTCTGGTTAGGGCCCCCGAGTAAAAGCTTCTTTGATTTTTCAACCTCACCTTTTTAGTAAACGTTAACTTGGATGTAGAACGTTTTTTATGAGCATTTATAAGCCAACAAAGCATTTAGTCACTTAATGAATTTGTTTTGCTAAGGTGAAACATATGCCCACTCGCCAACCAATAGTATGCGTACTTGGACATGTAGACGCGGGAAAAACCTCGCTTCTAGATGAACTGCGAAAAACCAGTGTGCAAGCACGTGAAGCAGGCGGCATGACGCAGCATATAGGCGCAAGCTTTTTCCCAGTGGAGACTCTAAAGCAGCTTATTGGGCCGTATATGTCTAATTTTAAAACAGGTATAGAAATACCTGGGTTACTTATTGTTGACACGCCTGGACATGAGGCATTCACGAACTTGCGGCGCAGAGGAGGCAGCGTCGCTGACATCGCAATACTTGTCGTTAACGCGCTTAAAGGGTTTGAAGCTCAAACTTTTGAATGCATCGAAATTCTCAAAGCCCGAAAAACCCCCTTTATAGTTGCCGTTAACCAGATTGATCGGGTTCCAGGCTGGACTCCTCATCCTCACACTCCGTTTCTTCAGTCATATGCTTCACAATCAAGTTTTGTCCGGGAAGAAGTAGACAACCGCCTCTACAACGTCATGGGGCAGTTCAGCCAGCTTGCCTTCAAAACAGACCGATTTGACCACATCCGCGACTTCACCATTAACGTGGCTTTGGTGCCCACCAGCGCAAAAACAGGCGAAGGCCTCTCAGAGTTGGTGATGGTTTTGGTGGGGTTGAGCCAACAGTTTCTTAAAAAAAGGCTGCAGACAACTGAAGGTGCAGCTAAGGGTTCAGTGTTAGAGGTCAAAGAAGAGCCTGGTTTAGGGTTAACCCTTAACGCAATTGTTTACGATGGCACTTTAAGTAAGGATGATTTGGTTGTTGTCGGGGGGCGAAATGGACCGATTTCGGCTCGGGTGAGGGCGATTCTGGTTCCTAAGCCGCTTGATGAAATGCGAGACCCACGCGACAAGTTTACTTCTGTGGGCTGTGTTTATGCTTCCGCCGGTGTTAAGATTGTTGCTCCCGGTTTAGAGACTGCTCTGGCTGGTGCACCCCTATTTGCCGTGCCACCCGGCGAAGATCCAGCAAAATACTGCAAGCTTATTACTGAAGAAATAGGCCGAATCAGAATTGCAAAGGAAATTGAAGGCGTCATTGTTAAGGCTGACACTTTGGGTTCGTTGGAGGCTATGGCTGAGATTTTGAAAGCTAAAAACGTGCAGGTACGCATCGCCGATGTGGGTGACATCAGTAAACGCGACGTCATTGAAGCATCAGTAGTTAAAACCCGTGAACCCTTAAGCGGCGCCATCTTAGCCTTCGGCGTAAAAACTCTGCCAGACGCAGAGCAGGAAGCAGCAGCAAACGGCATCCCAATTTTCAACCAACCCATCATCTACAACCTCATCGACGCCTACGTGGCATGGGCTAAAGAAAAACGCGAGTCAAAGAGCGAAGCAGAATTCGATGCCTTAGTTAAACCTGGAAAAGTCACGGTTTTGCCCAACTGTATTTTCCATCGAGCTAAGCCGTTGGTTGTTGGCGTGGAGGTGCTAGGTGGTAGATTAAAGCCAAAGGTTGCACTTATGCGCAAAGAAGATGGCAGCGAGCTTGGAGAGGTCGACCAAATTCAAGATAAAGGAAAAACGGTTCCAGAAGCCAAAGTGGGTATGCAAGTGGCGATTTCAATGGATAAACCAATTGCTGGGAGACATATCTTTGAACGCGACGTCTTGTATGTGAAGGTTCCTGAAAAGGACGCTCAAGCCCTGCTGACGACGCATGCAGACGATTTAACAGCTGAAGAGCAAGACGTGCTAAAAGAATACATCAATCTGATGCGCAAAAAAGTGCCTTTCTGGGCTGGCGTAATGTAGCCCAACCTTTTTTGTGCTGTTTTTTTGTTGTAAAAAGTAGGGCCCTTCCTTCTCCAGTAAAAAGCTTGTTTTGGGTTGATTTTACGGTTTAGGGTTTGTTTCGGTCGCTGGTTAGGGTGAAAAAAGGCTTAAAAAGGCGTTTAAAGACACAAAANNAAGACAGGAAAAGACAAAAAAAGGCGTTGCTTTTCATGTCTCTGGGCTCAACAGAAAGCATTCAAAGCAAAACTCCACTGCCAAAATCGATAGTCATCCCTCACTTCTTTGGTACCACTGCGAATGAAGCCGGATCGATATGGCAGCTATCTACAGAGCTTTTTCAAGAGTTTCCACAGTAAAAAGCGTGTTTGCACAGCCATTTTTTATCAGTGGAATGGCTTGATATGAAATGTTCATGCTTTTCAAAAGTGGCACCATCAGTTTTATTTCGTCTCCACATGCAACGCCGACGATTCCTTCATATTTCCCTGAATTCAGGATTTTTGGAATGCAGCTGCCACCAGCTAACACATAGACATCATAACCCTTCTTTTTAGCTAAACCATCCGCGTTGTTGACTAAGCAGTCAGGCGAGCAATGAGCACACGTAAAAGACGGGATATCCGCATCAAAAATCGCCTTGCAAAAATGGCTATCCATATATTTGCGGCAGCAATGTGGAAGAAAAAGCGCTCTTTTCTTCGTATCTGAGAATTTTTCCTTCTCAATCGTGTTAATTGCTTGCAGGTCAATTAGATCCTCAAGTAAAATCAATGCATCAGAAAGATTGAGTCCAGTGGCCTCCTGAATTCTGAACTTTATGACGATTTCTTGTAGTTTGTTGATTNNGGTGATGCATTCCTTTTTGGTAACTGACGGTTGCTATCTCAGTAAAAAAGAAATGTGGTGCCTTCGAAAGGTCAAAGGTGAATTTATAGGGCATATAGACAAAAGCAAAGCATCCCGCAGGCTTAAAAAAATACCGATACTAACCCATCAATGTTTAGGGTAAAGGTACTTTTCAGAGTTTACTGTTACAACACTTTTCTTTTGTAGAAGAAAATGCTAAAGTGTTATCCATGCATGGATCGGCAGGTTCTTTATAAAAGGTATCCGCAAAAATATTTTGACTAACGGCAGTCAAAGTTTTAACCTCCGCCTACTGGTGGCAGAATCGCCAGCACATCTCCATCTTTGAGCTCCGTTTGTAGACCTTTCAGGGTTGAGGTGCTGGTTCCATTGATGAGGAATTGGAGGAATCCTTTAGGTTGCCCCGTTTCGTCGACGTAGACGTATTTAGTGAAGGAGTCGCCGTACTTTTTGGCGAGGTCTTTTAGAACCAAATCCACCGTGGTCTTCTCGTCGGCTTGGAACGTGAGGGTTTCTTCGCGTTTGCCGATGATTTCTCTTAAGCTAGTGAAGAAGCGGATTTTAATTTGCACGTTTGGCACATCAAGTTACAAATAGATGGGCTGTGAAAAATAACCCTTGCGCTTGACTGAACCCGCAAAAACCTTGTTAAGAGGGAGAACCCCTTTTGGGCAAAAGGGGGTTGGGTTGAGGTTCTGGAGCACTTTTAGGAGAAAGTTTGTATAAGCACGGGCAAAATGCAAAACCCGTGAATATTTCTCCAGACCTCAAACCTACAATTCACAAGATTTACACCATAGTATTTATGTTTTTTTCCAAATTATCACCAAAAAGTCCATAATTTATCTTGTGGGCGCAATCTTGCAAAATAAAAGAGCTAAAAAGCCAGTAAAAAAGAAAAATAGTTAAAAGAAAATCTTGACCCAAACAGTTGAGGAGTTACCCTTAGGTTAACGCGAAAAACTTTAACCGCCGGCTGCAATATCAACTTTTAGGTTAAAAATAATGAATATTGAGCAAGCAAACATCAAAGACTCTGAAGAAATTCTATCTCTCCAAAAACTGGCATACCAAAGCGAAGCAAAAATTCATGGTGATTTCCAGATTCCGCCGTTAACTGAGACGATGGAAGAATTAAAGGACAAATTTAAGACCCATCTCTTCTTAAAAGCCATTGTCGACGGCAAAATCGTCGGGTCAGTTCGGGTGGCTCAGAAAGATGGCGCCTGCTATGTAGGCAGGTTGATGGTTCACCCTGATTTCCAGAACCAGGGTGTCGCAACCAAGCTTCTTTACGAAAGTGAACGCAGGTTTTCAAATTGCAGCCGATTTGAGCTTTTTACAGGTCGAAGAAGCGAAAAAAACATTCGACTATACGAGAAGCTGGGGTATAAACAGTTTAGAAACGAGCAAGCCGATGATAATTTATATCTTGTATATCTTGAAAAAGTGAAGCAGCCACAATAGAAATAGCGGCAGAGGGAACAAAGTTTGAAGTTAAGTTTGTCAAACGGCATCTTCAGCAAATTAGGCATATCAGAGAATTTCGCGACGGTAAAGCAACTGGGCTTTGAAAATGTTGAATTCAACATGAAGGCAGTCAAGAAAGAGCATGACACTGATGTTTACCGTGAACAGAAGGCGTTGGTCGCGTCTGGGCTTAAGTGTTTAACGCTTCATTCGGCAAGCCTGCATGTGAAAGATCAGATTGAGGTTCACCAGGCAGTTTACTTCGGCAAGATTTCGCTTGAATGCGCCCACGCGTTGGGTGCGCCACTTATGACTGTACACTCAAACATTGCAAAGAAGCTGCCGCCGAACTTGCGGAAAAAGTGCTTAACTGAGATTTTTAATGATGAAATCAACCCATTTGCCAAGAAACTGGGCATCAAACTGGCGCTGGAGAACCTGTCTTATACCTCAACTGGGTTTGGCAAGGACGTTGAGGGGCTTGAAGAGGTCTTAAGCGTTATAGACGACGGTACTATGGGTATAACTTTTGATTTATGCCATGCACTAGAAACAAAAGAAACCGAGCGCCTTCTTGAGAAGTATGGGCGCCGAGTCTGCAATGTGCATATGGCAGGCAAATCTCATGAGGCCTTTATTGAGCCTAAACCCGAACTGGCTAGTTTTCTATCAAAGCTGCACGGCTACGGGTATACAGGACCAATAACTCTGGAGCTATCACATAACACATCGTTTGAAGAAATCGCGAAATGCAAAACACTCTTTGATAGGCTCCTAATTGATCTCTAACCTTTTTTCGTAACCGGAGGTCCTAAAATACATATGTGTCTTGAACAGTTACTAAGCCGTTGTCGCCTACAATCCGCTTAAGCTCGGGAAGCAACGGCTCAAGTTTTGCCTGTTCGTCAATCACTTCAATAATGAGTGGCATGTTAACCGTGACACCTTCAAGTTTTAGGATGGATTTGCCGCGTTTCCCAAACCCGTCGACGCCTGTCCATGCTGTGGCGCCGTTGACTCCAGATTTGATAAGAAAGTCCATGATGAGGGGTTCTATCCGTTTGCCGCCGATCTGGTCGTTGCGTTTGAATATGATTTTTAAGCTGTACATTTTGTTTTTCAATCCAGAAACCTCGCGGTTAATGCGTTGCCGACTGCTTTGCCTCCAAGCACGGCACCCAAAGATAGGCCTACGTTCATCAAGATGTTTAGTGCAACAAGGATATAGCGATTCCCATCCATGAGGTTGCTAGTTTCCAAAGCGAAAGAAGACATTGTGGTAAATGCGCCGCAGAATCCAGTGGCGATTAGTAGGCTATAGTTTGAATCCAAGTTTAACGCTACGGCCAACACTGAAAACAAGCCGAGGATAAAGCTGCCCACGACGTTCACCGCTAAAACATTGATTGGCAAACCAAGGATGGTTTTGGGGGAAGCAACCATTATGTATCTTAGAAAAGCACCAACTACTGCGCCGGCTGCCAATAGAATGAACTCAATCATTTTCATGTCTAACCTACCTTTGTTTATGTTGGTAGGCATTATCAGCATCCAGAAGGAGCGGTTTTGACGCAGAGGTCAAGGCTAATGCCATAGCCAGATTTAGCCAAAAAAACAAGCCAGGAACTATTATACCTGTCGGCTCCGAAAGACATTTTTGCAGTTGATAAAGAAACCTTGACTAAACACAGTTGAGGCTCATTTGCGAACTTGTTGGTCGTTATGTTAACCATTGACCTGCTGTTAGGTTAAGTAAGTTGATTTACTCCATCCCGCATAAACATGATTCAGCTGAATCTGCATTTTAGCGTGTTCCGAAACCTAAAATAAGCTGGCAACAAAATTGTACCCCTTTGAGGTTTACAGGCTTGTCATCTATCATTGAGGACCTCATTGCACGAAAGGTTTTCAATAATCGAGGAGAAGAAACGATAGAGGTCGACGTTATCACAAGCAGCGGCTTCGGAAGGTCAGCGGCTCCCGCTGGGAAGAGTAGGGGGAAAGCTGAAGTTGTCTACTACCCGCAGGGCGGAGTCGATGCAGCTATCAAGAAAGTTGACGATTTAATCGCTCCAGAGCTTGCAGGATTGAATGCCGATTTTCAAGAGGAAATCGACAGCACCCTTCACGAGCTTGACGGAACCACCGATTTTAAAAACATCGGCGGAAACACCGCGTTTGCCATCTCTCTTGCCAACGCTGAGGCAGCGGCAAACAGCCATGGGCTGCTTTTGTTCCAGTTTTTAGGCGGAAACGCGGCAACCACGCTGCCTTACCCTCTGGGTAATTGCATTAGCGGCGGTCAACATGCAAGAGGCAAAGCTCCTGACATTCAAGAGTACCTCTCGCTACCGCATGGCGCAGACACATTTTTGGAAGCCCAAACGGCTAACACCCAGATTCATCGTAAAATCGGTGACTCGCTTAAAAAGAAGAGCAGCCAGTTTAACGGTGGCAAAAGCGACGAAGGCGCTTGGATAGCAAACATCGACACTGTTGATGCGTTTGAGGTTATTGCTAAAGCCTGCGAGGAAGTTGGCAACGAGTTGGATTTTGAATGCGGCTTTGGCATTGATGTAGCTTCTTCAAGTCTTTGGAAGCCTAAAGAAGAAAAATATGTTTATGAGAACTTGGGTAAAAAACTCGACACTGCTGAACAGTTGGAGTTTATGCTTGAACTTATCGAAAAGTATCATCTTGCTTATGTGGAAGATCCCTTCCATGAGGAAGACTATGAAAGCTTCGCTGAGTTAACTCGAAAATCCAGAAACTGCCTGATTTGCGGCGATGATTTGTTTACAACAAATACTGAAAGGTTAAATAATGGGATAAAGATAAACGCTGGAAACGCTATCATAATAAAAGTCAACCAGATAGGCACGCTTTCAGATGCTGCTCAAACAATTGAGACGGCGCAGAGGCACGGTTACGACCCAGTTGTGTCCCACCGTTCAGGCGACACATGCGACTGGCATATTGCTCATTTGGCTGTAGCTTACAAGTGCCCAATCATCAAGACAGGCGTAGTTGAGGGCGCACGCATAGCCAAACTCAACGAGCTAATTCGGATTGAGCATTTCCTTGGCAACAGAGCCAAAATGGCTGACTTAAAAATACGCTAACAGAAGTGAAAGTATGTCACAAGACGAAAATAAAGAGAATCAACCGGGAGAAAACGAAGAGGAAAACCCAGAGGAATCACCCTTAGAAGAGGCAGAGACTCAAGAGATGCCTGAGGAATCTGAGCAGGAAGAAACTGAAACCGAAGAGATGGCACCGGAAGAGCAACCTGCAGAGGAAGAGGCGAAACCTCAAGAAGCTGCACCAACCGAAGAGCTTCTTTTACCTAGAGACACACTTCTATCAGCAGGCATTCACATTGGAACCAGGATGAAAACTCTGGACATGGAACCGTTCATTTATCGTGTACGGCCAGATGGACTATTTGTTTTGGACGTCAAAAAAACAGATGACCGCATTAGAACCACTGCCAAATTCCTCTCACGTTATGAACATCCAAAAGTCGCCGTGGCAGCAACTAGATTGTACGCTCAAGAACCAGTAAAGATGTTTTGCAAACTAACAGGCGCAACACCCTTAATCGGGCGATTCATCCCTGGTCAACTTAGCAATCCTCAGTATCCAGGCAGAATTGACCCTGAAGTCATTCTCGTATCTGACCCAAGAGCAGACGGCCAAGCAGTCAAAGAAGCTTCCAAAGTAGGCATACCTATCGTCGCTCTATGCAGCACAGACAACGAATTCGCAGGCGTAGACCTCGTCATCCCCACAAACAACAAGGGCAGACGCGCACTCGCAGTCATATTCTGGCTGCTGGCAAGACAGGTACTCCGTGAACGAGGCGAGCTAGCAGCAGACCGCGATCCCCCGGCAACCATCGAAGACTTTGAAGCTAAAGTGACACGCGAAGAGGAGGATGAACCCTAACCCTTTGCCAACGGTTCGGCGTCCAACTGTAGCCAGTCAATTTTATGAGGGCGACGCCGAAGCGCTTAGAGCACAAATTAAGGGTTGTTTTCTCCACCCAATCGGACCCCAAAAACTCCCAACAGTAAATTCTCATATCTACCCTCGAAACATAGTGGGTTTGATTTGCCCGCATGCAGGATACGTCTATTCTGGTCCTGTGGCGGCATCTGCTTTTTACGAGTTAGCTCAAGACGGCAAACCAGAGACTGTTGTTCTTCTTGGGCCAAACCACACTGGATACGGTAGCGCCCTAAGCGTTATGCGTGAAGGCGTCTGGCAGACCCCGCTCGGAAATGTTGAAATTGACAGTGTAATGGCAGATGCGCTTCTAAAAGAAACAAGCGTCGCCGAGGCAGATGAGTTTGCACATCGCTACGAGCATTCCATTGAGGTTCAATTGCCTTTCCTACAGTTTCTCTACGGCGACACATTCAAGATTGTGCCCATATGCTTTTTAATGCAGGACTATGAAAGCGCGGTTGAGATAGGACGTGCTCTAAATGAAGTTTTAGATGCAACTAACTCAGTTGTCATCGCATCCTCAGACATGACTCATTATGAACCAGCGAAAAGTGCCGCATCAAAAGATCAATCGGCGCTCAAAGCAGTCACCGACTTAGATGCCAAGCGCTTCTATAACATCGTCGAAGAAAAAAACGTATCAGCCTGCGGTTACGCACCTATAACAGCGCTTATCACCTATGCAAACGGCGTTTGCGCCAAAGCCCAACTTTTAAACTACCATAACAGCGGCGACATTACAGGCGACCACTCAAGCGTAGTTGGCTATGCAGCAGTAAGTTTTAGGAAGTAGGATTTCGAATTCTATCATAAATCTTGTAGCCTAATCTTACAGCACTTCTAACAAGTTGTGAAAACGGGGTCACATCTTCTTTTCCTCTGCTTGTTTTGGGATGGGCTTGTTTTTTCAATAAAGGTTAGCGAAGGGGTCTTGACAGGTTTTAGTTAATGTTTCTTTAGTAGCCAAGATTTAAATGGAATCCCATCGGTTGAGCGCTTCTTTGCGTCGCTTCTCATCTTTTAGATGCTGCATCTCACTGTAGAGTGCCATGGCTTCAATGTATAATGAATTGTACTCTTTGAGGGTGACCTGCATGTCTATTGACCAGCTGAGGAGATGTGGATAGCAAGGAGTCGTTGCTTTGCTTCCTGGTGCCTGAGCAAACCAATATTCCTGATAGGTGCCTGAGTTGCCGCTTGCGGTAACGTTGAACTTGTATTCCTGTAGAATGACGCCTAAAACTCCAAGCACTTGTCTAACAGCTCGGTCGAGAGCTTCTGGATACTTGTCCGCCACCTGCCTATACTGCGTAATCGAGGTTTGAAGCCCAGGGTTCATGTGCCACCACAAGACAGGGGTATCCAACATATCTCTGACCGACATGTCAGTGCTTTTTACTATGCTGTTGATTTCGTTTTTCATTTTACCGATCTTAGCCTCACTCATACCTAACGTGACTTCCGGGTACTTCGCAATGTATTGTTTGGCGGTTTTTCTGTACCATTCAGCGGCGAAGCGGCATGTTTCTTTGATAAATTGTTCTTTAAGTTCTTCCATACGAGAGCGAAGAGGAACAAGATGGTCTTCTTTTTCCTTAATTGCTGAATCTATCTCTTCGCTCACAGATACCCCCCATTCCCAAAGTTCCTGCTTTCAGTTATAGGTATAAATATCATAAAAAACTATTGCCAAAAGTTAGAGGTAAATAGTCAACTGGAACCAATAGACAGGTTCCCATAACTTAGCGTTGTAGGTGTCAAGATGTGACAACATTATTTTATATTCCCAAAAAACGTAGAAAAGCTTAGCCGAGATAAAGAATGCAAGGGGTAGCCAACAAGAGTTGGGCGGTGTAGCTGCTGGCGTTGATAAGGTGCTTTGCCCACCATTTTCTCGCCTTACGATGCAGGCACAAGGCTTAGCCGACCTAACATCTATTTCTTCTAACCAAAATTCCCAAAAATAAAGTTTTGATTCTAAGCATTCTATAATTGCTCTAATTTTAGAAGTCGATCACTTAACAAAAGAATGTTTTTATTATAAAATAAACAATAGCATCCATTCAAGGAGCAAATTACATTGGGTAAAGGGTCTGGTTATGGAAAAGTAATCTTATTCGGAGAACACTTCGTTGTATATGGTATGCCCGGCATTGTCTCTGCTATTGACTCTACTGATGCAGAAGTAACAAAGGCGGTAAAAGGCATAAATATTAAAGACGAGCGGAAAACCGCCAAAGGTTACAGCGAAAAAAAGCGCCTCCAACAAATCGAATCCATAGAGCGAATGCTTAAAGCAATGGAGGTCGATCCGAAAATCGGTTTGGACATTTGGATAGGCGGCTCCTTGCCGGGCTTTAGCGGTTTAGGCGCTTCGGCGGCAAGTAGCGTCGCCATCGCTAAAGCCATTGCCCAGGAACTTAGTTTGCAAATCCCGGATGAAAGAATAAACCAAATCGCTTATGAAGCGGAAAAAGCGTACGCTGGCAACCCTTCAGGTATTGACAACACTGCAGCAACCTACGGCGGGCTGATGTGGTTCAAAAAGAGTATGGCTAGCGGACCCGACACAGTTGAGAAACTGCACATGCGTAAACCTGTCGAAATAGTCATTGGCAGCACAGGCAAAGTAGCCAACACCAAAGCCATGGTGGAAGGCGTTGCCGAACGCAAAAAGAAAAATCCTCAAAAATACGACCCCTTATTTAAACAGGCAGAAAGCTTGGCTGTTGCAGGACGCAGAGCGCTTGAAGCATCCGACCTCAAGAAATTAGGCGACCTTATGAACGAAAACCATCGTTTGCTCCAAGAAATCGGTATATCTAGTAAAGAACTTGATATGCTTGTAGACTTGGCGCGTAAGCAAGGCGCTTTTGGGGCAAAACTGACTGGGGGGGGAGGCGGCGGTTGTATGATTGCGTTGACGCCGGGCAAGGATTTGCAAGGTAAAGTTTTAAGCGCCATTAAGAGCCTAGGGTTTGAAGTTCTAGGAACGAAAATTGGCGTAAACCCTTATTAAAACTGGAGAAAAAGGCTTTTTTTTCCTTCACTTTCTACCTTGATATTTTGTTTTAGGAAGTTCACTGCGTCATTCTGCATGTCCTTATTGGCTAACTATAGAATAGTGGCCGCTTTGCGGAAAACTATTAATCTATTTGGCGTGACCGCTAGTCTGTTGCTAAATTGGCTTTTACGTGTTAATTCCTCCTCATTTTGAAAGTAAAGTAGCGAATCGAGCCTTCTCTGCTGAGTTCAGCTTGACAGCAGCAACTGCATTTAGAAGCTTAGCAATCAAACAGAACCAAGAATGCCTTGTAATTCGTCTCAGACTTCTTAATTCGCCGGTTTCTTTGGTGGATAGCCATATTAGGCGGTGTTTACCTGAGTGGCTTAGGTGTCACCGATGGAGTTTATGGCTGTTATAACTTCCAGAAAAAGCATACGGCACTTTTTAGATAAACCTGTTGAAGAAGAAAAGTTGATGAAAATTTAGGAGGCGGCGCGGCGGGCGCCAAGCTGGGCTAACAAGCAGGGCTGCAGATACATCATCGTAAAAGACAAAAGCCGCAATCGAGAAGTTAGCAACTGGGTTTACCAGCTGGCTAAAAGAGGTGCCGGTTATAATAGCTGTGAGCATTGACCCCAAAGATTCAGGTTCACATAACAGCATGGATTACTATCTTGTCGACGCAGGCATATCAATGGAGCATGTTATTTTGGCGGCGACGGATTTGGGGCTTGGAACCTGTTGGATAAGCGGATTCGACGAAGCCACAGTTAAGAAAATTCTGGAGGTGCCCGCAAGCGTGCGGGTTGTTGCGATGACTCCTCTAGGGTATCCGGCGCTGTTGAGTGAGAAAAACAAGACTATGCGGGAATTTGTTAAAGCATCTCAGAAAAAGCCGCTGGAGGAGATTGTTCACCGGGAAAAATGGTGACTCATTATAGAAAATTCTTTCGCGCTGGCTTTTCCCGAAATCGCACCGATTGCAGCTTAATTTTAGTAATCGAGGCGAAAGCGATTAGTTACTTCTTTTCCAATTGGCAATTTCTTCTAATCTTGAACTCCAAATGCCATTTCCCATTAAAGTTCTCGATGTCTCGCCCGAAGGTTCGCTCGTCATCGGAGGACCCGGGGTTCGTTGCAGGCTCCTTGATGGTGTTTGGCCATTCCTTGTCTTTTTCCTCTTGGGTTTTTGGTGAACACAAAAGGTATCCAGCAAAGTTGATGAAGAACTCCCCCATCAGATTGTCGTGCTCTCCTGAAATCGACTTTGCGAGATCCGCGATTTGTTTCTCTAAATCGATTTTCTTTTGTTCCAATGAGCTAACGAGGGCGGAAATGACTTTGACCGTCGCCTTCGTCGCATTTAGCTGGTTAACAACGTCAGCTAATTCAGCGGTCAATTTGGCCAGCAAATCTATCAGTTCGGTCACCCTTGAGGCTCTATACGCCTGACTGCGAACTGAACAATCCAACCAACACTTGGGATCGGGCTTGAGAACCGCCATCGGTGCATCGACTATGGTTCTCTTGTTCGTTGGAATCACTTGCCCTGGCGGCACCGTGCGGCCAAGTCTTTTGCTCTCCTGTGCATTCCGCTGTCCCGACCACCGAAACGCGATCATCGACAATCCAGCCCGCAAGTTTGCCAAAGATTGGGTCAAAAAATGGGTGGGGTGCGTCTGTATTCTTAGTAACGGTCACTGCGGTCAGGATCACTGCAACATCTTTACAACAGCACTCCTGCTTCTCGGTCGTTGGAGTGGTTTTATCTTCCTCAGGCTGCTTTCCCTTGTCTACCTTCTTCTCTCCGCGTTCGCTCATAAAAAAAACCGCCCTTCACTAAAAGAAAGAAAGGAACTGGGAGGCATAAATCTTTTTTTTCTTTCGAGTTGTTTGACCTTGCAAAAGCGTCTACTAAATTAGTTTATGAAATGCGGTGCAATTTCGGGACAGAGATGTGTGAAAACTCCTAAATGCTTATATTTGTAGCGCGCCGCGCAAGCATAAAAAAAGATGTAAATGATTGATAAGGCGAAAATCATGAAGAACAAGGAAGGTACTTTTTGGATCACGCTATGTTCCTCGGTAAAGATCCAGTGTTTGTGAACTGAACCATAAACCCCTTCATATATTTCGGGGACAAAGTCAAATACCCTTTTGCCACAAACGTCACAGTTATAACCTGCGCTTATGCGATTCTTTTATAAATCTTCAACAGGTTATTTTGGAAAAAGAGGGACTAAAAATTGGGTTTGCGCGCCTTCATTGAAATGCTACAAAAAAACCGTCAATTAACCAAAATCACAAAGCCAGTCAGCACCGAGTACGAGTTGGCGGGCGTAATCAACGCTCTAGGGGAAAAGCCAGTCTATTTTGAGCACGTTAAAGAGTCAATTTACCCAGTTGTGGCAGGACTGGTTTCTTCTAAAGAGCTAATCGCGAACTCTCTTGGTATAGAAAAAGCTTTGTTGCTGCCTAAATTGTCTGGTGCGATTGAGCATCCTGTGTCGCCGCAGATGGTGAAAAAAGCCATTTGCCAAGAAGTAGTGGAAACAAACGTGGACCTAACTACGCTGCCAATCATGCGCTACACTGAGAAAGATGGTGGAAAATACATCGCCTCAGCCGTTTCAATAATCAAGGATCCTCAGCTTGGCAGAAACATGTGTTTCCACCGCCTTATGCTCAAAGACAAAAACCACTTTGTCGTGAGAATCGTGGAAGACCGTGGAACCGACACGGCACTCAAACGATCAGGCGGCGAACTTGACATTGCTATATGTATTGGCAACTCGACTGCAGTGTTGCTTGCAGCCGCAACTTCGCTGCGTAAAGGCGTAGACGAGTTGGGGATGGCGAACGCACTTGAAAAAACTGAGTTGGCAAGGTGCAAGACGGTTGATTTGGAGGTTCCAGCAGACTCCGAGTTCGTGCTGGAAGGCAGAATTACCAAAGAGAAAGCCTCTGAGGGTCCATTTCTGGACTTGACGGGTGTTGTAGATCGGATCCGCCAGCAGCCAGTAATCGAAATTAAATGCATTACACGCCGCAAAAACCCAATTTATCAAACCATACTTGCAGGCAAAAACGAGCACAAGTTCCTTATGGGTATGCCAAAAGAACCCACTATCTATAATGAAGTCAACAAGGTGTGTCAATGCAAAGACGTCTACATCACGCCGGGCGGATGCAGCTGGTTGCACGCGGTCGTGCAAATTAAAAAGCAAAACCCAGATGATGGCAAAAAAGCTATAGCAGCTGCGTTTGAGGGACATAAATCACTGAAGCACTGCGTGATTGTAGATGAGGACATTAACATTTATGACCCGCACGAGGTGGAGTGGGCGCTCGCGACAAGGTTCCAAGCTGACAAAAACGCTGTAGTGCTCTCAAACCAGCCAGGCTCATCACTGGACCCTTCAGGCGACCTCTCTGAAGGCAAGAAAGCAACGACTGCCAAAGTAGGCTTAGACGCAACCGTCCCATTAGTAACCACTGGTAAGGGTTTCAAAAGAGAAGAATACATAAAAGTTGACCTAAACAGGTATCTGTGATCAGTATGCAGCTAACAAAGCAAGAACAAAAAATGCTTGACGGCGCCGAAGGTTACGCTGTTCGCAAAAGCATGGAAATCCTCGTTGCACTTGGCGAGATTTACGGTGCCAAAAGCCTAATTGACGTGGGCAGCGTCCAGGTTTCAGGCGTATCCTACAACAACCTAGGCGATGCAGGCTTAGAATTCCTTGACGAGTTGGCTAAAGACGGCAAAGTTCGAGTGCTTACCACCCTCAACCCGGCAGGTATGGATTTGGAGAACTGGCGGCAACTGGGAATTAGCCCCGAATTTGCCGAAAAACAAAACCTCGTCATAAAAGCCTTCGAAAAAATGGGGATCATTATTAGTTGCACATGTACCCCCTACTTGATTGGAAACTTGCCGCTTTTCGGTGAACACATAGCATGGTCGGAAAGTAGCGCAGTCACGTTTGCGAACTCGGTGATAGGCGCAAAAACCAACAAGGAAGGTGGGCCATCTGCATTGGCGGCAGCGTTTGTGGGCAAAACCCCCTGTTACGGCTTGCATTTGGATGAGAATCGCGTTCCCGATGTCCATGTGAAAGTGAACACTGAACTAACCAAGCTCTCAGATTGGGGCGCCTTAGGGTACGCGATTGGCAAAAAAGTAGAAAACAAAATCCCCTACATAACAGGCGTGTCGTCGGCAAATTTGGACGACCTTAAATCGTTCTGCGCTTCGGTGGTAACTTATGGCGCTAAACCGCTTTTCTACATCAAAGGCATGACGCCTGCTTCTGAACAACAGACCCCGCCAAAAGAAACCATCGCAGTTGACCAAGCAGACATAAAAAATGCCTACGATAATATCAACGACCAGGTTACCGACATTGAACTTGTTTGCGTTGGCTGTCCCCACTGCTCAATCAATGAAATCGCTAAAGTCGCTGAGTTGGTAGAGGGTAAGAAGGTAGCAGACGGAACAGAATTCTGGGTCGCAACTTCACGAACTGCAAAGCAGTTGGCGGATAAACGGGGCTACACGGCGGTCATTGAGGAGGCAGGCGGCAAATTTGCATGTGACACCTGTATGGCTGTGGCGCCTCTTAAGGGCAGGTTCAAGTCTTTGGCGACCACGTCGGCGAAAGGGTGTTTCTACTCGAGGCAGAACCTTATGAAAACTAAGATGGGCAGTATAGAGGAATGCGTGCAGGCGGCGGTGTCGGGAAAATGGAACAGTTGAAAGGTAGAATAATTTACAATGGCAAAGCGCAGGGTGAAGCGCTAGTAACTAGTCAACCTATATCGTTTTACGGTGGAGTAGACCCCGATACGGGTATAGTTATCGAGAAAGGGCACGAACTGCAGGGACAAAGCGTTAAAGGCAAAATTCTCGTATTCCCAACAGGCAAAGGCTCAACTGTTGGCTCCTACACGTTGTACCGTATGAAAAAGAACAACACGGCACCAGCAGGCATGATAAACAAGGAATGCGAAACAGTCGTCGCAGTCGGCGCCATCATCAGCGAAATCCCATGCATAGACAAAATCGACATAGCAAAAATCAAAACAGGCGACCATATCAGTATTCAAGAAAACAAAATTGAAATAAACTAAGCTTTTTTCTAAACTGCGGTTTGCTTACCTAATGTTAACAAAACTACCATGTTATTGGGTCTAGAACAAGTAGTTTTTCACCAAGTTGCAAAGTTTCTAAAGTGATTATTCATCCTGTTGTCATTTAATGTTTTTTGTAATCCAGTCACCTACTGCTGTTTCAGTAGGCGTCCCACGTATTCCATAATTGTCGTTTGCACTATTCCAGTAAACGATCCAGCAGCCTTTAAGTCCCATGCTTTTGAAAAGATTAAGTCCGCTGATAATGTAGTTGGTCTGTGCAGCACTATTGGTTGTTGACATGCCAAACTCAGTTATTACCACATTTTTGTGGGTTATCGACTGCAAGTTTTGGATGAAATGCGGAGACAAAACTAGAAAGGAATTCATGTAAATGTCTAACCCGACAAAGTTGAGTTTCTGGCTCAGCACAATTGGTATGTTACTTCGAAGCACATAGCCTATTCCAAAATTGGTGTATAACTCAGCCGGTAGATTGTGGGATTCAACAATTGAGTAAATATTGTTAAAGTTAGATATGATTTCATCATCCGTAAACAACGCGCCGACATCCCAACCAGAGGACGTTTCAGGTTCATTCATGATTTGAATATACGTCAAGTTACCGCCCCAGCGGTCAAGGTAATAGTTTATCGTGTCAGCAGACTCATAGTTTTGAATAACAAGCGCGACAGATATCCCATAGTAACTGGTGGCGGCGAAAAACATGTCAGTCATCTGATTGTCAATATCATTGGGGTCAAGTGGGTTACAGACAAGGTTTATTCGGATAACTTTAAAGCCTAAATCATAGATTTGGGTGACTTGCCCGTAAATTTGGCTGAGGTTATCTTGCTCATAAACATAGTGTATGCCAACTTGGAAGCCTGAGTTCGAGTCTCTTGAGGCTGACGTGTAATAGTCATATGGGTAGTAAAGTTGAATGAAGAAAAACATTACACAAAGAGTGATAACGATGAGGTTTTTTACCAAACTTTTATTCGTGAACCTAACTAAACCTTGAAGCAGGCTTGAAGATACCTTACCCATAGCTATCCATACGCTGCCATACTTTTTATATTTAATGAACATTTGACTAAAAATCAAGTAGCATCTTTTGGGACAAGTGCAAAATAATTTTTATTTTAGCTAACTATACTGATAACTCGGTGTGTATGAAACGCCTCGTCTACACATAACAGTACTTTTTCATCTGGGAATGTAGTAAATTTCTACTAATCGCGTCCTTAAGCAAGCTTTTAAGCCTAACCTATGAAAGAATAGCCCGCTTTGGCATCTAATCTTGAAGGGCAGAGAAGCATTTGCAACTGTTCACAAATTGGAAGAGAAGTTTAGGGATAAGCTTTCTGCATCGGTTGCGACGGCTTGATAAGTGGCGCCTCTGCTTAATCGTCTACGCAATAACTTACGGCTGCATCCTCGCAATAAACCTGTCCAGCGCCGCTATGGAGTGGGATGAAGTTTCTCACTTCACAGGAGGGCTTCTCTTATCAAGAGGTCAATTCGGAACGTGGATAACGACAAATTCGTTGTACCCGCCCATATACGATGTATTCGCAGCATTTTACTATCTAATTATTGGACCAAGTGTTTTTGCGGCAAGACTTGTGGCCGATACTTTTTCAGTGCTATCACTTTTCGTGGTATTTGAGATTGGAAATAGACTATATGATAAGAGAACCGCTTTGGTTTCCGCTTTATTGTTCAGCGTTATGCCTGGAATAATTTGGCTTTCCAGACTGGCGATGATTGAAACTATGCTGATTTTCATATTTTCAGTTTCAATGCTGTTCTTCTTTAGCTGGTTAAGAACTAACCAGGAAAGAGACCGCATAATCAGTGTAGCCGCATTTGCCGTCGGCGTTGCGGTTAAGTATCAAGTGCTCGTGGTAGTTCCCCTGATTATGCTTCTGGGCATGTTTTTCTGGAAAAGAGATTATCTAAAAACGCAGCTAAGAAGTTGTCTACGGCTTCCACGGCTAGCAGTAATAGCCTTGACGATTGGAGTTGCCGCAATCATACTTTATGAGCTTTCCACTTCGGGTATCTTGAGTTTGCTGATTTACACAATTCGCGAAGGCACAGCGCAAAAAGCATTTTACAGTCAACAGTACCCCATGCCTATCTTCTACTTCGTTGAGATGACTTGGTTCAACAATATAGTTCAACCCATTTCACTTCTCTTGTACCTAATAGCACTTGGTGGAATAGGCTTAATGGTTTATAGGCGGAAACGTGAGGACAAGTTCTTGCTCCTCTGGTTCGCCGTAGTATACGTCGTTTTCACATTGATCCCTAACAAGGATTGGCGGTATGTTACAATCGCGTTCCCAGTTTTAGCTATCTCAGCCTCCACACTCCTGCTTGCATCCTTCGACAAACTAAAAAAGATCGGGGCAACAGCCGAGAAAAATTTAACAAAAAGAACGGTATCAAAAATTGGTGCCGGTCTTCTCGTTGCCTTAGTTGCAACGGGATTTGTCTACAGTTGTGTTAACGCCTATAATTGGCAGGTCCAGAACGGGTTCCAAGTCCCCGTTGAACAAGCAACAAATTTTGCAACGAAGAACTTAAGCGAAAATCAAAGTATTGTCGTCGCTTGCCCAGTTAACAGCTTTAACCAGTATATGGTCTGGTTCTATTCGTATCTGAAAAACCCAAACCAAAACTATAGCCAAGTCTGGCAGTACCCATCGCTAGCGGCGGACGCCTACACACCAGACTTTAACGTTTCCCAATTTAGCATGCTGAGCCAGCAACATAACGTGAAATATGTTTTAATTTATGAATTTGGCGATTTGCAATACTTTGGTTCAACACTTACAGCACAGGATGTCTGCGGCAGCCTAAACCAAACAGGTAAATTCACCCTTCAAGCAACCTTCGGAAATCAAGCTAACCGAATCTTCATTTATTCATATTCACCGCAAAAATAATTGGTGGGTATTCTCAGTCTATTCGATCCTTCAAATATCCAATAAAGATTGGTAGCGCTTGTGATTCCGCTAAGTTTTTTAAAAGAATTAGTTGCCTTTCTACAAATGGTGCAGAGGTATCTTTTGCCTTTCTCGTAATGCTTTTCAATAAGTGATTGAATATTTCATGTAAGGTGCAGAATATTGAGCGATGCGAAACCAGTCATCCTAAAAATCGGCGGCTCAGCCATCACTGACAAAACTGGGGAATTAGCCGCGAAAACCGAAATCATAAACCGCTTAGCAGAGGAAATCAAGCGGGCAGACCTCGACAACCTCATCATTGTACATGGCGGCGGCAGCTTTGGCCATCCCACTGCAGCAAAATACGGTATAAAAGAAGGCTACAAAGATGACCCAACACAGAAACTTGGTTTTGCCGAAACCCATCACGTCATGACTGTCCTCAACGGGTTGGTTATGGATGCACTTATTTGGCATGAAGTTCCGGCCATAAGCATTGCTCCATCATCTTGTTTCCTAACTGACAACGGTAAAATCAAATTCTTTGACGAAACAGTGCTTAAGCAAATGCAAAAAATGATGTTTACACCTGTTTTGTACGGCGATGCCGTCTTAGACGACAAATTAGGCTTCACTGTTCTCTCAGGTGACCAGTTAGTTGCATATTTAGCCATCAGGTATAAAGCCCAAAAAATCGTGGTGGGCGTTGACACTGACGGCCTTTTTGACGCTGACCCCAAAACTAACCCAAACGCTAAACCCTACAAGCACCTGACACTTGCGGAGCTCAAACAGATTCAGCCTAAATTGGGCAAAGCTACAGGTACAGACGTGACAGGCGGAATGGCTGGCAAAATTGCAGAGCTTATTCCAGTTGTTGAGCAGGGAATCCACGTCACCGTTACGGGCGCCACAAAGGGTCTGTCAATTTACAGAGCCTTAACAGACCAAAGCGTTTTAGGTACGGAAATCGAGAAGTAACCGTATGGCTATAGAGATAGAGAAACGCAAGGCAGAACACATAGACATTTGCTTAACAAAAAATGTCCAAGCCAAAAAGGTCACTGCCGGCTTTGAAGACATTCGATTCATTCATCGTGCCCTGCCTGAGATTAATCAACAAGATATCAAGTTATCTACTACCTTTTTGGGTAAAACGCTAAATGCTCCCTTAATAGTCGGCGCGATGACAGGCGGAACAGAAAAAGCCACACAAATTAACGCTTCAATCGCAGAAGCGGTTGAGGAACTGCATTTGGGTATGGGGTTAGGTAGTCAAAGGGCAGCCATTGAATATCCAAAGTTGGAAAACACTTACTCGATAGCCCGAAAAAAAGCGCCAACCGCGTTTCTAATAGCAAACATAGGCGGTGTGCAGCTTGTAAACGGATATGGCTTGAAAGAAATAAAGAAAGCCGTGGAAATGATAGATGCAGACGCGGTTGCTATCCATTTAAACGCGCTTCAAGAGGCTGTTCAACCGAATGGACAAACAACGTTTAAAGGCATTTTAGCGAAAATCGCCCAAGTTGCTAGTGGGCTTGACACACCTGTGATTGTTAAAGAAACAGGTGCAGGCATCTCAGCAGAGGATGCAGAAGCGCTTGAAGCCGCAGGCGTAAAAGCCATAGATGTCGGCGGGACCGGCGGAACAAGTTTTTCGGCCGTTGAATATTATCGTTCAACAAACGGGAAAGCATTGGATGAGGCGTTCTGGGACTGGGGAATTCCCACCGCGGCTAGCCTCATAGAAGTTGTAAACACCGTGAAAATTCCAGTGATTGCTTCTGGCGGTGTTCGAAACGGCTTAGACATAGCAAAATCATTGGCGTTAAATGCTAGATTAGCAAGTGTTTCGTACCCTGCCCTTTCAGCGTCAGTTAACGGGGCAAAGGAAACCAAAAATCTGCTCTCTTGCCTAATTGATGAGTTACGCAACGTTATGTTTCTTGTTGGCGCAGGGAACCTTCAAGCGCTCACTAAAGTACCTCTGGTTATCGGTGGAAAAACAGCCGAGTGGCTAAACACCCGAGGCTTCAACACAACTAACTACGCGAAGAGAGGAGCAAACTGAAATGGATGTCGAAAGGTTTCTGACAGAGAAAGCACTTCAAATAGACAAAGCTATCGAAGAATACATTCCACGCAAGTTTACCAAAGACTCAGTCCTCTTCAAAGTTAACCCGCCAATGTACAGTTACGGTTTAGAACCGCTAAACAAAGCCATCGCCGACCCCATTTGGGACATGCTTGACCGCGGCGGAAAACGGTGGCGTCCAGCACTTTTTCTTTTGATTTGCGAAGCCCTTGGAAAAAGTGCAGACTATTGCTTGGACTTCAGTATAATCCCAGAGGTTATCCACAACGGAACATTGGTTGTCGACGACATCGAGGACTCATCAGAGTTGCGACGTGGAAAACCATGTACATACAAGATTTTCCAGTTGGACATATCTGTTAACGCGGGCAACGCGATGTATTACTTGCCCCTTTTGCCTTTGATGGTGCAGAGGGAGAAGTTGTCACCTCAGGTGCAGCGGGACGTTTACGAAGTTTACGTACAAGAAATGATTAATCTCAGCATGGGGCAAGCCATGGATATAGCTTGGCACAGAGGCATAGCTAATGCTGACGAGCTCAGCGAAGAAGATTACCTGCAGATGTGCGCATACAAAACAGGCACTCTTGCCCGCATGGCTGCAAAAATCGCTGCGGTTCTTTCAGGTGCAGATAGGCCACTAGTTGAAAAGCTTGGGCGTTTTGCCGAAAGCATAGGTGTTGCTTTCCAGATGCAAGACGATATCTTGGACCTTACAGGTGTAGAGTTTGCCGCAAAAAAAGGTGGCGTAGGGCAAGATATCACCGAAGGCAAAAGAACCCTGCTGGTCATATACACACTCAAAAAGGCTAAAGGCGCCGATAGGGCTCGCTTGATTGAAATATTAAATATGCACACTTCCGAGCAAGCCCTCCGCGATGAAGCTATAATGTTGATTCAAAAGTACGGTGCTTTTGAACACGTTAAACACGCCGCTGAAGGTATGGTTGCCGAAAGCTGGAGTGAAGCTGAAAAACTTTTGCCGACGCCTCTGGCTAAGGAAAAATTAAAAGCGTTCGCCGAGTTTTTGATTAAAAGAAACAATTAATTTCAGTAGGCGTAAACTGTTTGGCACTTGAAAACGATAACGACTTGAAAGAACTTATTCGCAAAGCTGCGCTGCTTAATGCAGTTTCTCATGATGGTAAGGCCCAGGCAGGCGCCATGGTTGGCAAGATTCTTGGTGAGAGAGCAGACTTGCGAGCAAAGGTGAAAGAGCTCTCAGGCGTAATCAACACGGTTGTGGGGGAAGTTAACAGTTTATCACCAGCCGAGCAGAAGGCAATTGTAGAGGAAAAATGGCCCGAAACCCAGAAAAAAGAGAAGGCTGAAGAGAAGAAACTGCATCAATTGCCTAATGCAGACAAATACAAGCAGATTGTGACGAGGTTTTCTCCTAACCCTGACTGCGTGTTGCATTTGGGTTCGGCAAGAGCCATCTTGCTTAGCCACGAGTACGCACGAATATACAACGGTAAATTTATCCTACGCTTCGAAGACACGGACCCCAAAATCAAGAGACCCTCCCTGATTTTCTATGACAGCATTCGTGCAGATTTGAAGTGGCTCGGCTGCAAAATTGACGAAGAATATATCCAAAGCGACCGTTTGCCAATCTACTATGAGTACACAGAACGGCTAATTGGCGAAGGGAACGCATATGTCTGCGAGTGTCCAGCTGAAGAGTTCCATAACACAACCTTAGCTAAACAAGCATGCCCCTGCAGAAACCTATCTGCAACTGAGCAGTTAGAGCGTTGGCACCGCATGCTGAGCGGCGGATACAAAGAAGGCGAAGCAGTTGTCAGGGTAAAAACTGAACTTGAGCATCCCAATCCAGCGGTAAGAGATTGGCCAGCCTTACGCATAATTGACACCAAAAAGTATCCGCATCCTCGTGTTGGAAGCAAATATATCCTTTGGCCACTCTACAACCTAGCAGCCGGCATAGACGATCACCTGATGGGCATGACCCACATCATTCGCGGAAAAGAACACTACACTAACATGATACGTCAAAAATACATGTACCAGCATCTAGGCTGGGAATACCCAGAAGCCATACATTATGGCAGGCTAAAAATCACGGGTGCTTTTCTGAGCAAATCAAAAATCGTTCAAGGCGTAAAAGACGGCTCATACGAAGGCTATGATGACCCGAGGCTTGGAACTTTCGCTGCATTACGCAAAAGGGGTATTACACCTGAGGCCATTAAAAAAATGATAATCGATGTAGGTATCAAACCCAACGATGTCACGCTAAGTTGGGAGAACCTTTTTGCTTATAATCGCAAGATCCTCGATGCCACAAGCAACCGTTATTTCTTTGTACCCGACCCTGTGGCGCTTAAGGTTTTTGGGGTGCCGAAAATTTTCCAAGCCAAACTTCCACTGCATCCAGAACAGCCAGAGCGGGGATTTAGGGAGTACACTGTTGCTCCAGAAGGAGACGAAAAGGCAGCGAGCTTTTGGGTTTCAAAGAAAGACTCGGAGACAGTGGAAACTGGCAAAGTCATAAGGCTGATGGAACTCTTCAACATAAAAATCGAGGGAAAAACAGGCAGCGAGGTAACAGCGGCCTTCGCCAGCGAATCCTACGATGAAGTCCGCAAGATTAAAGCCCAGCTCATCCAATGGATACCTAAAGGCGAAGAGTACCCCTGCCAAGTAATCATGCCTGACGCCTCAGTAACCGAGGGCTATGCGGAAGCCGCCTGCAAAAAGTTAAAGCCCGACACAATCATACAGTTTGAACGCTTCGGCTTTACACGTGTAAACGAGTTAAACCAGAAAATCGTCACTTATTATGCACACAAGTAACTGGAGAAAAATAGATGAAGAAACTTGACAAAGCAATAATCTGGCCAGCCTACTTCGACTGCGCCAAAACCAGAAAAGAAGGACGCAGAGTACCGAAAAATCTTTCAGTACAATCTCCAAAAATCGACGAAATAAAACTGGCAGTCGACCGATTGGGTTTAAAGAACGAAGTCAGGGCTGAGGCTCGTTTTCCAAAATTCCACTGGGCCAAAACAGGCATGATATTGGTTGAAAAGAAAGAACCCAAAGAAAAGATAATCCAAAAAATCGCTAAACAACTAGTAAAAATCAAAAACGTTCAGGCAAATAACCTGCCTAAAAGATCTTAAAACTTAAGCTCGCCTATGTTCTAGTTAACTTCTACTGAACATAATAAGAAAACAGTATTAAGTTTAAGATAGAGAAAATTAGGCTTTCTCTTTAGTTATTAGAACAGCGTTGATTACGCCGTCGTTGCCTGGACGACTGGTGACTTTTGCGGCGCCTAGTGCGGTTTCAATTTCTGCTCCTTTAGTTATGACACCTCTGCGGTTGTAGTCAACATTTGCGCCATTGCGAACTACTCGAGTGATCTGGGTTTTCTGGGTTGTACCTGTTTTTGGGTCGGTGACTGAAGCGAATTTGTCACCTAAAACTTTGACTTTAGTGTTACCGCCGAAGCCTCTTGTAGTTTTGCGTCTGGGCTCGCCAAGCGTGGTCTCCGCTGCGTATCCGCCTGATTCATATTTTTTCTTTGATCGGTAGGCTCTTTTCTTGCCGCCTGTGAGTTTTCTTTTACGTAAAGTGCCATGCCAAACTGACATATTCTACATTCCTTAAAGGTCTAATTTGAGCAGTGACTAAAACAATAGATTTCCATATAAATGTTTGTTTAAACCAATATCTTTATCGAGGGTTCATACGAGCCAAGAGGGCTATTATTTATCATAAAACCTCAATGAGGCAATAAAAATGGGCGTTGAGAAAATTAAAAGAAGCAATGTGATCGCGTCCTGAGGTAACAACATTATTGTAACACGTTAGCTGGGCAATGCTCCCGCTACTGGAGCCCATTGTTTATTTGTGGTCGCAATCGGGGGCGCAATGCTAACGAAAAAGTTAGTTGATTTCTTAGCGTTTGTTTGCCTGCTGTCAGAAAGCGCTGGTTTGGAATATCTGCCGAAATGTTTTTATGTACACTTCGCTTCCGCTATTTCAAAAACTTTCGGAGAAAAAAATTAAATGCACCCTAAAAACTCAAGAAAAATCGTTATTTCTGCCTTTATCTTCTTATTCTCACTTGCTCTGCTTGCATCCACAATGTTGCCAAACAAGGCTGACCAGGTAAGTGCGCAAACCAATACGCCGACAATTTTAGTCACTGGATCTAACGGGCAATCAATAAACTATACTTTAACTCAACTAGAAGCCTTGCCGAGTGTTACATGGTACGGAGGATTCTATCAGCCTAACCAAAAACAAATTAACAGCGGTCTTTGGACCGGAGTGGAACTTCTTTATCTATGTGACCAAGTAGGCGGCTTATCCCCAAGTGGAAACGTGACAGTGACAGGTCAAGGCAACAACACCTTCACCTATAGCATGATCTACGGCGGCTTGAACCTAAACCAACAATACAACACCTATAACAACCAAACGGGCGCCCTTCAAAATCAAACGCAAAGTATAAGCCTAATATTAGCCTACCGAGTTAACGGCACAGATTTACCAAGCAGCTCACAGCCAGACCCACGACTAGTTATAATTGGACCGGAAGGATTGCTTATTGACGGCTCAGGCGGAAGAAGCATTACACAAATAACCGTAACCAGCCCCACGCCCTCACCAACCTTGACGCCAACACCCACGACAGCACCAACCGCATCGCCAAGCCCTTCTACTTCCCCAACCATTTTGCCTTCGTCAACGCCAACAGTTTCCGCTTCTCCCACGCCTACTGTTCCAGAATTTTCCGGTTTTGGCTCAGCTGTATTTGAAGTCATGCTGGTCATCGCTGTAGTGATTGTTGCGGTCAATGTGATCACTAAACGAAAATAGGAAAAGAAATTTTCCCTCTCTTTTAGTACCAAAACAATGATTTAAGACAAAATTAGCCTATTTTCTTTGTTGATGCATTGGTTTTCTCTATCTTCTTGGTTGCTTGATTTGGGAAATGCACATGCTGGATTCTGTTAACTATTATAGCTGAGATCGCGCCTCCTGCTCCTCCGAAAATCAAGCTTGAGGTTCCTGCGACTCCTATGCCTGCGATTAGCAGGTTAGTGTTGCTGAAAAGCTGCGCTGAAATGTAATAGTTAACCAGAGTTTTATCGAAGCTTCCGAAAGCACCTAAGATAATGCCGACTAAAGGGTTCCCCAGATGTCCCCTAAACACCAATGCTAAAACATCCATAGTGAAACCCATGGCTGTCCACTCAAACACTTCCAGCATTCCCTTGTCTGCCATACCAATCGTTGCCATAAGTAAACCTGAGAGTATGCCTATGTAGGTGGCTGCGCCAAATTTTTTGGTTAAGCCAATGCCTATAATGTAAGGTATTACCCAGACAATTGCCGTGTGAGCAGGCAACCCGATTGGAGTTTTAAAGAATGTCTTAAAGATGTAGACTAATGCAGCCATAAGTGAGAGAAAACTGATTTCATATACCAAGAAGTATTTTTTCCAGTTAAATCGAGATAGGCTCATGTCGGTACACTCGACTTTAAGTTTAACTTGAAATCGTTGCCTATTGTGCCGTTAACGGCAATTAAAAGCACAAAATTGTCTTGTGTGCGACCGCCTGTGAAATCCACATAGAAGGTTCCTGTTTGCCTGCTTGTGGTAGTAACGTTGCCGTCGAGGTTTTTAGGGTCAGCGGTTATGTGTAGGCTATTTAAGCCGCCGCCCGACTTGTCAAACTTCATGTAATACGTGTTGTTGCCGTAGTCGTTGAAGGCTGCCCCCTCTTTGTTTGAAACTTTAACATAAATGTAGTCAAAGTTGGGCATAGCTTGAGTGCTAGATAAAACATTAGATGACCCTGCAGGAGCTGTTACGTAAAAGCCGCTTGCTCCCATGCCGTCTGCACGGTTGGTCCACTGCATTCCGCCGTTGCCTTTGATATATCCGTAAACGTGGAAGGCGGCGGTGCCTTGTAAACCCGTGAAGGCATAGTCAACCCTCACCACTGGGTATGTAGCGTTCAAATCCGAGGTTGCGTTCAAGTCAACAAACATTACGTAAAAGTTTCCATTGCTGTTTGCATCAACTCCCGGCATTACTGATAGCTTGGATGAGTAGGGAACCCATGCTTGGGGACCATAAAGAAAACTTGCCTGCGTGAATGTTTCGTCTAAATGGTAGTTTTCCCCCGTGGTGTTTGCTGGCTGGGTGAGGTAAGCCCATTGAACAGTAAAAACTATCAGAATCAGCAAGCCGAAAACCGCAAAAGCCGCTGCAAGCTTATACTTGAACTGCACGTCTATGGCCTCTTAAGAGCAACAAAATAGTCTTTCTGTGCCTCCACAAAGAGTACTGCTTTGCCCTGAACAAAAGAGGGCGTAGCATTTTTGAGAATCTGCACTTTGCCCTCACATACTTTGATTCCTTGTAGGGTTAAGACGTCATCGATGCCTGCATCGATTAACTCGGGAATTGACCGCATACCTTGTAGTTCCCTGTTTTTTCCTTTAAACAGGAACCTTCCGTCGCTATGTAGAGATGCTAACCCGATGCCTGCCAATGCGCCTATAATTCCCCCTTGGGTTCCGCCTAAGCCTTCCATGAGTATCTTGCTGTTTTTAGCCAATTCCCTTGCTCTTTCCTGCGTAACAACCACGATTTTAGCATCTAAACCGAAAGCCACCACAGCAGCGTTTACTCGGTTATCCGATGCTAAAGCTAATCCAGGGTCGCTTCCCTCAATGAAATCATCAAGCATCAGTCTTTTTGTAGTGTAAAATACTTCATCTATATCTGAAGGGGATGCTTCCACATGAATTACGGCACAGCTGTTGTGTGAAGTAAACGGTATGCTTGGGTGCACAAAGAGCTGGTGACGCGTTACACCAAAAATTTGGTATTTGTTTGAAAGGTCTTCAGCGATGCTTCTGGCAAGCCTACCTGTGCCTCTGGATTCAAGCGTGTCGGTATCATCTAATCCCACATAAATCAACTATAATGCCCCAAACCATTCAACGATGTGTATTTTTAGGCATAACGCATTTTTATTATTAAAGTTGTTGGAAACCAAGTTTGTTAGCGCCTAACGAAAAAGTTTAGCACTATTTTGGGGAGCAGTTTATTTCTTATTAAGATACCATTTGAGGTATCCTTTTCTGCGGTTGTCATTGGTTGATCTTTTCCACCCAAACTGTTTTAAACTTAGCCAAAAACTAAGCGCGTGAAAATACGGCAATGTAGGTATATTTTCTCAACCCACCAAAGAGTCGTATCCACATTTCGACTTCTTTTACGGACATTCAAGACCTTTGAGGAAGCTTTAGCTTATGTTAAAGAGATGACCGGTTAGCCTGTGGACAAGGGTGGCAGAGGTGTTTTGAAGCTGACATTTAACATGCTTTCATGATTATTCTTGTTTTCTTATGAAGAAATTCCTATAAGCGTCTAATGTCTCATGTCATAATTATATCGTTTTATTGAATAGGGTTTTTTGTTTCATCACTGTTTCACCGAACTATAATATTCTTTCAAACCCCATAGATAAGACAAAGGAAGTAAGTGAAGAATGAACAAAAAAGCAATAGGTCTAATCGCGGTAGCAGTGGTCGCAATCGCTTTAGTTGCTACTGGATTAGTCATATTAATGGGTCACCAAGCTGGAAACCCAGCAAGTAACCAAAATCCCTCAACTGGAACAGCGGGGAAAAGCATTGACCAAGCTACAACAGCAGTTCAAACCTATCTGGGAAAGATGGGTTATTCTAATCTTGGAATAGCAACAATGCAAGAGTACTCTAACATGTATTATGCACAAGTAGTTGAGCAAACTAACGGAACTGGAGCATTCGAACTAGCGGTCAATAAGACTACTGGAGTCGTGTCACCTATGCAAGGACCAACTATAATGTGGGACACCAAGTATGGGGTAACCGAATCTGGGATGATGGGTTACTTAACAAGCACAGGTTCAGCTAGTGGAATGATGGGTGGGGGTGGAATGATGACTTGGCTAAGAGGCACACCAACAACCAATATGGTAATCAGCATGGAACAAGCAAAGACTTTAGCTCAACAATACTTGGATGCTAACTATACTGGAACAACCGCGGGTCAAGAAACAACATATTATGGATATTACACGATGCAAATTCTGAAGGATGGTAATGTTGTAGGAATGATGGGCGTCTATGGAAACACTGGACAAGTCATGAACTACACGTGGATGGGAACATTCATGCAACAGAAAGTCTTTGGTTAACCCACAGTCTCACCTTTTTACAAGTTGAAATGTGTTTCAAAAAACTGTTTCATTTTTGTTTCAGCGAACTATCTTACCCTTCGAAGCCTATAGTATGTTTGAGGTAAAAAACATGAACACAAAACTAATAGTCACATTAGTCATAGTTGGAGTATTAGCTGTTACCATCGTAGGATTGGTTTCAGCGCAAATAGTCACTTCAAACCCAAACGGCACAACAACAAATAGTTCACCAACCAATGGCTTCTTCGGCTGGATGGGCAGATGCTTTGGATTTAGAAGCACACAGTATTCTGGAACTCAATCACCTGTGTATCTAAGTCAACCAGGGAACATAACAGTGACAGACCCATACACGAACACGCCAACGACCTATCAAGGGTACTATGGATATGGCGGATGCATGGGATTCAGACCTTAAACCCCACTGACCTTGTTTTTTTAAGATTTTTCCTTTTCAGGAGTAATCGCGATTCTGCCCAGTAACGCTTAATTCTGCGCTTTCAGGTTTATTATTTATGAGAAGAATACACATCTTTTTCATCATTCTAATTGCAACACTCGTTACTTTGTCCATTCTTGCCTTAGTTAGCTGGTTCTTAGCCACTTCATCCCCAGCTTACTATGGGCAAGCTGGATGAAACAAATGTGGAGTGGAACAGGAAGCAACACAAACAACGGTGGAATGGGTGGCATGATGGGTAACGGAAACACGACTTCAACATCCTACCTATGGATAATTCCTGTAATCTTAGGTGCCGCAGTCGGATTTGCTGTCATCGGAGTCGCTTTCTATTATGCCTACCCAGAACTCAAATACATCAGAGGAACTAAATGCGATCCTACTCCATCTGACAAGAAATTTGGGGCTCATTCTGCTGATCAAGCTGCAGAAACAAGCGATCCTTCGACCAGTAATATGAATGTGCAAAACGTCTCAAACAGCTGTGATGTGCTGTTGAAAACGATGACTCCTGAAGAAAAGAAGGTTTTGGATGTGTTGGTGGCTCATCAGGGGAAGTACTTGCAAAAGTATGTTTCAAAGGAAGCTGGTCTAAGTAGGCTTAAGACTCATCGAATTGTGGCTCGGTTTGCGCAACGTGGCATCGTTTCTGTTAAAGAGTTTGGGAACACTAATGAGATAGTTGTTTCTGATTGGCTCAAACGCTAGGATGATTAGGCATCAAGCTGAGGGTCTGGGTCTTGAAGGACGAAAGGTAGCGGCAACAAGACCCAAATTTAATTTTTTTACCGGTTTTATTAAATTGAACGTCGTGTTTTATCGCCACATTTCCATAAGTCATATCAATTTAAAGAAATGTTCTTGCTCGGTAAAACTAAGTAAAGGGCATGGAAAATAAACTATTTATTCTTGCTCTTTTTCGTCTTTTAACGCTTCGCCGAAAATCTTTTTCAAGTTTTTCTTCATTTCAGTTATGTCGTGGGGCAGGCTGAAGTAGTCCGCGAAGTCATCGGTGGTTTTCAAAGCCATAGAGCGTCCGCTTTTTTCAGCCGTAATCAATCGCCGTTCCTTTAACTCCTTGATGTGACCGTACGCATGCTGGCCTCTAACGTCGATTACACGCTTCTGGGAGATAGGCTGCCTTATTGCTATGTAAGAAAGCGTCTTTAGTGGACCTGACGACAGCAATGGCCTGTTCACCAGTTTTTGGACCAAGTGAGTGTATTCCGCCTTCACCTGAAGCACGAAACGCTCATCCTTTAGCGCTAAAATTTCCACGGCTGAGTTCCTCGCGCTATATTCCTGCATCAACATCCCAGCGTACCTTTGGGCTTTCTTTTTGGAACGGCTGCCGATGACTTGGCATAGCTCATTGATGTCTAAGGGGCGACCAGCTACAAACAGCGCTGCCTCCATTAGCGATAGGCAGTGAGCTTTCCGCTCATTATCCTGTGTTTGCTCAGCTTCAGGGTTTGAATTAGCTAGTTGTTCCTTGGGCTTTTCCAACGTTTAGTTTCCCCACAGCAATGTATAATTCTTCAGTTTCCTCGTTCTGCCAAAGGCTCACTAAGCCATCCTGAGCTAAAAACAACAGGTAAATAAACATTCGCAGCGCTTCCATGCGGGTGGCGCCTTTAGAGAGGGTTGTGAAATCGATTATTCCTGAACCCTTAACTTTTTCGCATAAAATCGCGTACAGCTGGTCAACTTGGAGCTCTAGTTCTGCAATGAACTTATCAAACTGGGGAAGCAAATCTGTGACCGAAGGCAAAATCGGGTGCTGCTGGACTGCATGATCGAGCCGCAACAGTTTTTCTCCTTTCAATACATCATCAAGGACTTCAAGCAGATGCTGAATAGTCGTGGACGTCAACTCATGGCGTAGCGGCAAAAACAGAGGCGGCGGAACAAAATCGGTTGGTCCTTTGGGAGGTAGCGTAGGCGGCTCTTGGAGTGTGAGCAGAAGTTTCGACTTCATGAGGTAAATTAAAGCTGAAGAGTCCAAGGCAACGCCTGAAGCTCGGAAATCCACGTTTTGAGTCTTCTCCATTTCTGATAGAAATGACCGTAACAAGTAGGCTATGTTAACGTTCCATGGGGTAACTTTTTCAAGTTTGCTTATTTCAAAGAGAATGTTCCATGGCGGACGCAGATAGAACGGTCTTCTTATTGGAGCTGATGAGGATGACGCCATTAAACAGCTGCCTCCGGTGGGAACTTTGCGGTTACAACGTTGGAGACTCCATTGCGCTCGTAGACTCCATAGACTTTCTGCGCTTTGTTAACCATTTCGGGGCGTAAGCTTATTACTATAAACTGCATTTTCGCTGCTTCTTCAAGCAGTAACTCAGCAAGCTTGGTTGTGTGATAAGCATCTAAGTGTGCATCAACCTCGTCAAGAATGTAGAATGATGCAGGGGTGAAGTCTTTAAGCGAAAATATGAAGGCAACTGCTGAAATAGACCGTTCTCCGCCGCTTGCACCGCTAACCACTATTGACGGTTTGTTAGGAAACATAACATTCATATCTATGCCTCCAAGGAAAGGGTCCTCTGAGTTTTCAAGTTTAAGTGTAGCTTCTCCGCCACCGGTTAGTTTAGAGAAGTAAACTTTGAGGCTGGTGTTGATTTTTTCGAAGGCGCTCATGAAAACCTTGCGTTTCTTCGACTCAATTTCATCCATAAAGTGCACGATAGCCTGTTTTTCTTTCTCCAACTCGTTTAACCGGACAGACAGTTCTCTGTAACGACTAATCTGGTCTGAGTAATGGGAAAGAGCAAGCTGGTTTATAGCGCCAATTCGCTCCATTTCAAACTGCATCATGCGGATGGTTGTTTCGGCCTCCTCAACCTGCTTTTGGCTTGTCTCCAGCGGCTGCTCATAGCCGAACTGACGCAGTTGACCCTGAAGCTGCTGCAAGCGCAGTTGGCTGGTTTCCATACTAAGTTGAAGCTGGTTAAGAAGCCTATCTGACTGTTCATACTCTGAATCGAGAGTTCGCAACTCTGAGTCAATTGAGTCTATTTGGGAGGTGAACTTTTTGGATTCTTCACGGGCGCTAAAAACAGCTTTTGAAAGCTCTACCCGGGATTTCTCTTGTTCATCAAGATCCTTCTTTATTGCCTCACGTTCCACAAGGGCGTCGGAAACCTCTTTGTCAACTTTCTTCTGTTGTTGCTCAACCTTAACTACCTGTATCTTTATGTTTTTGTAACCGTTGCGAAGCACTCTGTCGAATTGTGATTGGTAGGTTGAAATTTCCGTCTGCAGAGAACCAGATTTTTGACGAAAAACGTTAACATCCTCGCCTATTCTCTCCCGTTGACCTTCCAGCTCCTGGATGTGGGTTACATCGGTTTTCAGTCGTAAGTTGGCGATATCTGTCCGGAGTTTTTGGTCTTCCTTCAGAATAGAGTTTCGTTCGTTTCGGTACATGCTCATGCGACCTTTGTAAGCTGCCGCCTCACGTTCTAGTTTGCTCCCATATTTCCCTGTGTGCCTAATGTTGAATTGAGTGCGTTTAACGCCCCGTTTGATCCTGACTATTTCTCTGTCTAATGTGGCGATGGATTCGGTGAGGCGTGTGAACTCAATTCTGGTTTTATCTATATCCTCAACAATGCCGTCGATATCGCTTCCTCTCTGCGTTAAATGCGTTTGAAGCGCGTTTACTGCTTCATCTAAGCTTTTCAGAGCATTCTCGCTTGGAATGATTGTTGAGAAATCTATTGGAGATCGGTAGTAGCCACCTTCGAAAGCGCCTGGCTCATAGAGGTCGCCACTAACTGTAACGGCTCGGTAGCCTTCGTTTGATAGGGCAAAAGCCGCTTTATCGTTGGAGACTACCATAGTGTCGCCGAAAACATAGTTCACAGCCAACTCAAAGGTACCCTCGTACTTCATGAAATTTGAAAGGGCACCAACTACACCTTCCCGATTGGGCGTTGCCTTATTCTTAACCGCGATTGCTCCTTGCAATGGAATAATCTTGATTCTGCCTAACTTCATACGCCTTAGTGTTTCAGTACAGGTAAACGCGGTGTCCACACTTGATACTACCAAGGCGTCAAGCCAACCTGTCGCCGCTGCTTCAATGGCTTTCTTATAGTTTTTGTCAATTTTAATTAAATTGCGAAGCCTGCCCTGGATTCCATTTATGGCGCCAACATTACCCATTTCCTCTATACTTCTCAGAGCCTTCTCTTCCGCAGCAATAGTTGCGGCTAGGTCTCGCTGTGTCGCAAACTCGATAACGGCTTCTTTAGCTGAGATAGCTATTTTTTCTGCTTCGTTAATTTCCTTTTCGACATTTTCTTTCTGAGCTTTTTTGCGTTCGACAGTGCTTTCAAGGACTTTAAGCTGGGTTTTCTGGTCTCGTTGAACTTGCTCAAGCTCGCTAAGAGATTTTTCGATTTCAGCTAAGTTAATTTCGAACCTTTCTTTTCGTACATTGAGGTTTTTGATTCGTCCTGTGCATAGACGCAATGCAGCTTTGTCTTTGGTGTGTTCTGAGCGCAAATACGCTATGCGTTTAACATGATTGTTGATTTCTGTCTGTTTGGCGCGGATTTGCTGGTTGTTATCGTCTAGTCCTCCCCAGAGTTCAGCTGTTTGTTTTGCCATTTCTTGGTGTTCTGCCTGTTTGATTGCCATTGCCTCGGTAATTTTTGCGAGTTCATTGCGGAAGACTCGGATTTTTAGGCGATTTTCCCGTATTTCTTTTCGTATGTTTTCTTCTTGTGCTACGTTGTTTTCTCTTACTCGTTTGAGGCTCTCTAAGCTTCCTTGTCCGGAATTGATTTTGGTGATTAATTCCGTAAGTTTAGATTTTAAGTCGCCGATACTTATTTGGACTTTGAGGACTTGGCTGCCGCCTTCTTCGAGATTTTCGCCGCTAAGTTTGCGCCAATCCGATTCGATCTCATGTCGTTTAGACCTGCGGAGGCCACGCTGCTCTTTGAGTTTGTCAACTCTTGCTTTCACCTTCGCCATTTGGGCAGTTGCTTCGTTAACTTTGACGTTTTGATTGGCTATGTCGCTTGAGATTTTGATGGCTTGGAACTTTTTAGTTTCGCTTTGTATGAAGTTGTAGCGTAATAGTTGGTTTCGTTCGCGTTCCAAATCGTCGAGGCGTTTTTGCACCTCGTCAATTCTGCCCATGGCCGTGCGGATTGAAATATCTGCAGCCCGAAGTTTCTCTTCTGCCTCAGCTTTTTCAGAGTCATATTGGCCTATGCCGACGAGGTCTTCGATGATTTTGCGGCGTTCCACAGGGTTGATGTCAGTTAGCCGCGTTAGGGTACCTTGGGGGATGATGTTTTGGCTCATGCTGCTGATTGAACTCATAGACAATGTTTCTGTAATGAACTGCCTAGACATGCGTCGGCCGTTCAGTCGGTAAACGCTCTGGCCGTTACGGTAAACTTCCCTTGAAATCGTCACCGTAGTTGTGTCAACAGGCATGGTGCCGTCGGTGTTGTCAAATTGGATAACGACTTTAGCCATTGTGGCTTTTTGCTGCCCCGCTTTATCTGAGCCGTGAAAGATAAGTTGCGCTGCACTTTCAGCACGCATCCTCCTCGTACTCAATTCGCCAAGGGAGAAAAGTACTGCATCCATGATGTTGGATTTTCCGCTGCCATTGGGACCTGTAAATGAAGTAAAACCTTTATCGAGGCCTATTTTTATGGTCTGTGGCCCAAAAGATTTGAACCCTTTTATTTCAATTTTTTTTATGAAGGGCATTTAACCTATAGTCCTCACAGCAAGCGAAGTATATTATTTTAACATCTCATCATCATACGCATAAAAGCTTATTGTATATGATCTGCGCATATGCGATAACGTTGAAAATGACCTTTTCCTAAACATTTGAAAACCTTTTTGGTTTTTTATTGAAATGCATTGATGGCCCATTAATCGTTATTTCGTTGTATTTAACCCAGTCTTAGGTTCCTAATTTCTTTATCTTACCAAACGGTTGTTGCCGCGCTACGTGAAAATCGTCGTCGACAAAGTGGATCATTTCAAAGTACTTCATTGTTTTCTCAACTCTTTGTGCCTCTGCAATTTTTTTACTGTCAAAACGTTCCGTTAGTTTAATCAGCGATTATGCTTCCGCGTAGGTATCTGAAGACCTTTATTAAAAATGCATCTAACAACATTATTTTTTCATAATTATCTCAAAAAGATTTATATTTGACATGATGAGCGTGCCCCTAACTCCCCAAAACGTTATAAGTAGATTGGAACCAAAAGAGGTATTGAACGAGAGCACTTATGCTTTTGTTCAATAAATTTTGGAGAAAAAAGAATGCAGACTTTTAAGAGCAAAACTATTGCTATTTCAATTGCTATACTCTTAATGATATCAATAGGAACATCAACAATGCTAGTGCCGATTACTAGCGCACATTCTCCTCCATGGACCATTACTGACCATGCGTATATAGCTACTCAACCCAATCCAATAGGCGTTGGTCAACCCGTGTTAATTACAATCTGGACTGCACAACCGCTAGCAAATTCCGCCATCTCTAATAATATACGAAAAGAGAACTATGTGCTAACTATAACGGCGCCTGACGGAACAAATACAACACAATCTTGGGCAGTTGTGGACAACACTGGAGGCGAACTGACTGTTTCATACACGCCATCTCAGGTCGGCAATTATACATTAACGTTCAATTTTAATGGAATGACCTATCCAACTTTATCGCAAGTGACTTCGACTGTTCCACTTACAGCAGCTGTTAATGCTTCAATTAATGCTTTTGCCGGTGACATTTTTACGCCTCAAACAGCAACTATGGCACTTTCTGTTCAGTCTCAACCATTACCCGTGGCAATATCTAGTTATCCACTTCCAACTCAATATTGGACTCATCCTATAGAGAGCCAGAATACATACTGGTATACTATTTCTTCTAATTGGCTTGGTGCAGGATCCGCACAATTTGGCTCTTACCAAATAGCTAGTTACAATCTTTATCAGCCAGACGGCATTGGACCTGGCAGCGGTCACATATTGTGGACAAAGCCTATAGAATTTGGCGGTGTTGTAGGAGGAAGTAAAACTGCTGTTCTTGGAGCGACCTACTATTCAGGGAGTTCATATGAGAGTAGATTCGTCAACACAATAATCATGAACGGATATCTATATTTCAAAATGCCCTTGAGCGACGCTGGAAGCTCAATTACTGTGGTGAACGGGATTAATTATGCTGGAGCTTATGTTTGCTTAGACTTGCGCACTGGACAAGTCGTTTGGTCGAATTCTAGCCCTGTATTCGACCCAACATGGGGACAACTATACAATGAAATCGATCCCAATCAATCCGGAGTCATCCCGAGCGGTTACTTGCTCCAAGCGTGGACTGTAGCTGCAGCCACTACAAATGCCCAAGGCAGTACTGTTCAAATGGCTAACGTGACATGGGAAGCTTTTGACGGATTTACAGGAGACTGGATATTTAACATAACCAATGTTCCGCAAAGTGTCACCGTTTACCAAGCAAGCAGCAATGGGCTATTGAGCGGTTCAATGCTAAGCGAACAAACTACAATAAATGCTTATGATTCAAGTGGCAGCCTGCTAATCTATCTGCTTAATTATAACACAACCTCCCAAACCGGATCGTTAGCCCTATGGAACACAACAGCGTTAATTTGGAATCCTGCTGCGCCTTCAGGACCATGGAGGCCAGTAGGCCAAGTATTCAATGGAGCCAGCTCAGCTGCAATTAATTGGAACGTGACTATAAACACAAATTTGAATGGGCTCACAGTAAATACCACTACTCCTACAGGAGTTTCTCTAACTGGACCAGTCGCCGTCGCAGTTTTCCCAGGTGACGTGCTCTTTGGCGCAAGCGGGACATTAGCTACTAACAGACAATATACTCAAAATCCTTTTACAATGTGGGCAATTAATCTGAACGCATCCAATGGGCAAATAGGCAAAGTATTATGGGTCCAAAATGGCACGGCACCTAACCCAATGACAGGCAATCCTAGCTTAGGTAGCTACACGCTGAAGTTCGGACCAGTAGACCCAACTAATCGGGTTATAACAATATCGAACGATGAAACTTTCCAATGGATGGGCTATAGTCTAGATACTGGGCAACTGCTGTGGGGTCCAACAACTACGAATTATGCTTCAGATGCATATGCGTACTTCGCTGGCGGAGGAGGCCCAGGACAGGAAGCTGTCGATGCTTACGGTAACATTTATACGCAAAGCTATAGCGGAGTAGTTTACTGCTATAACACGGCGAATGGAAATCTATTATGGACGTTTGGTAACGGAGGAGCAGGCAACAGCACCTTTGACGGACTTAATACACCGTGGGGTAATCTTCCGATCTTCTTAAATGCTATTTGCAACGGAATGGTATACTGCTCAACAGGCCAGCATGGAAACGGCGCTCAATCACCCTACTATAAAAATGAAATGATCTACTGCCTTAACGCTACAACTGGACAACAAATTTGGAGCATGATGGGCATGACTGGTCAAAGTGGAGGCGGAGGCACTTCAACATCTGTTCTTGCAGACGGTGAGTTTGCCTACTACAATTACTATGACAACCAAGTATACGCTCTTGGCCAAGGACCAAGCCAAACAACTATTACAGCGCCTAACATAGGCGTAACAACCAGTACACCAATGACCATCACCGGTACAGTGATAGATATCTCTGCCGGCACAAAACAAAATGAGCAAGCAGCAGACTTTCCAAACGGTGTTCCATGTGTTTCTGACGCAAGCGAAAGTGCTTGGATGGAGTATGTTTACATGCAAAAACCCGAGCCAACCAACGCAACGGGAGTTTTAGTTACTCTTAGCGTTCTTGACTCTAACGGTAACTACAGGCAAATCGGCACAACTACGACCGACAGTAGCGGTACATATGCCTTAAATTGGACACCTGACATCGTGGGCAACTACACCGTCATTGCGACGTTTGCTGGTACAAATTCGTACTGGGGCTCTTCTGCTGAAACACATTTCTACGCTAATTCTCCAGCACCAACAGCCTCACCATATCCAGTGTCCGCACAGCAACCAACTGAAATGTACATCAGCGTAGCAGCAGTCGCAATAATTATTGCAATCACTATAGTCGGCGTTGTAATAGTAATGATGCTTAGGAAGCGACCATAAAACCTCGCGACTAAACCAACAACTTTCCCCTTTTTTAGTCAAGTCCTCCAAAAAACCAGAGAAAATGATTGGGCTGATCGGGCTCTACACTTTAACAATCAGGTGGTCAAAACAATTTATCAAAGTTTTCTCCTCAATCCACCAAAGTCTCAGCAAACCTAACGTTTCTTTTACGCCTTCTTAGCCGATACTTGATAATGAAAACATAATTTGCACTCACTCAAATGAGTTTGTTTATAAGAGGGAAGAATCTTTTTGCTCGGTAGAGATGACGTTATGCCAGATACCGATGTTCCCACGTTGGAAGCAGTTAGGCTTACCAAAAAATACGGTTCCTTCACAGCAGTTTCAGAATTGAACCTCAAGATTGAGGGCTCAAAATGTGTGGGTTTTCTAGGTCCCAACGGAGCAGGAAAAACCACCGCGCTCAAAATGTTCACGGATTTAATTCGTCCTTCCTCAGGGCAGGCTTTGATAAACGGCATAAACGTTCATACAAACAAAAAAGCGGCTTTGGCTAAAGTTGCAACCCTGATTGAGACCCCTGAAATTTATCCTTCACTAACACCTCGAGAGGGTCTAAGGATGATTGCGGAAATCAGGGGTGTGCCGTCTAAAGAAATTGAAAAGAGAATAGATGAAGCCGTCGCCGAAGTTCACATGTCTGAATGGATCGACAAAAGAGTCGGCAGATTCTCTAAGGGAATGAAACAAAGAATTTGCATTGCTTCTGCGCTTCTCAGCGATCCTTGTGTTCTTCTTTTGGATGAGCCCACAACTGGACTTGATCCCCGAGGAATGAGCGAAGTTAGAGATATTGTTAAATCGCTCAAAGGCAAAAAGCGACTCATTTTCATGAGTTCTCATATTCTTAGCGAAGTTTCAGAAATATGTGACGAAGTAGCTATGATTGATCATGGAAAACTCCTTGTTTACGACACCATCTCAAATGTAACAGCCAAATTTTCTCAAGGCACAAACATGGTTGAAGTCGTGCTTTCCCGCTCCTTAGATCCCCAATTAGTCACACAAAACATTGCTAAATTTACAAACGTAATCTCAGCCGAACAACTGAATGACAAGAACCTGAGGATCAAGTTTAACGGGGGCTTGGAGGTCCAGGAAAGACTTCTCTCACAACTAGTAAGCCTGAACATTGGAGTCATAAGTTATAGGGCGGCGTCCTCGGAGCTTGAAGACGTCTATCTTAATTTGATCAAGGACACGGTGTGATAAGTATGGTTGAAACACTAACGAACTCTGCCAATCAAGTACCAGATAGCATGACCCAAATCGGAATTACGATGAAGTACACTCTTCTAGAATACTTTAGGTCACGCAGGTTTCTAGTGCTGTTGATAATAATCCTTGCGATAGCGGTGGTTCTTACCGTCCTTGTCGCACACTATCGGCCAGTAGATTTTCTATCAACAAACCTGACTTTCTACTCAGATTGGTGGGGCCGCGCAGCACCTTTCGTTATAATACTTTCAGGAATTTTCTTCGGAGGAGACGCTATTTCAGGTGAATTCCAGAACAAGACAGGTTACTTCGGGATTCCTAACCCAATTAGAAGATCTTCAATATACATCGGCAAGTGGCTATCAGCTTTCTGGGCAGCAACTGCAATGCTAGCTATATTCGCGGTGATCACTGTCGCCAACGGAGCCTATTATTTCGGTGCGTCAGCTGTGCCATACCAATTTATCTGGTCTTTCCTTTACGCGTGGTTTTATCTTGCGGCAGTCATGGGATTAACGTTCTTCTTCAGCTCATTGTTTAAGAGCAGTTCCATTTCGATTCTTGTTACTGTCATCCTGTTGCTATTCGGGTTCACATTGATTCAAGGGTTAATTTCAGACTTCGCCAACTTTGAACCATGGTTCATTTTGACTTACGGGGCAGGAATAATAGTAAATGTGTTATCGCCAACCTATCCGCCGCATTCAATTACAGCAACCACTGTCATACGGCATGTCAGCGTCACAACCACCACTTTCAACGCTTCAATCCCTGAAGGACTCGCAATAATGGGGATCTACTTTATCGTCACTGCCATCCTAGGATTGATTCTCTTCGAAAGAAAAGAATTCAATTAGCAAAAGCGAAAAAAACTAAAAGGGTCAGCTCAATCCGCTGACGCCTATTCTTTCTCAATTTTTTATTTCCATTTTATCAGTATCTCTTCTCGGCGAAAAGTAGCCACGCCGAATTGGAATAACGCCAAATCAACAATCAGGAAAACTCCTGCAATAAGTTTGATGTTAAATTAACTAGTAAGCCTCCAAACAAAGGGCAATGATCGATTAGACAGAGCCAGCTTAGATAAGAGGCAAGCAGTTGCCCCTTTTTTCAGGTTTGATATTTAGACGTTTTGTTCACTGCGGATTTTCCGTTTTCTTTCGCGGCTTCCAAACAATCCCAACTGAAGCTAACACTACTCCAATTACTGGTATTCCAACAAGCGGCGCCGAAAACCCATTTCTGACTAGTAGAATAGCACCTAATCCGATCAGGATACAGCCTGCTAAAATCAGTCTTATTTTCATGTTGTCCACATTTTCACTCTCGATTTTTGTCTCTCATTCTTTTGGTTCCGCTATTTCCATTTTGTCAATATTTCCTCTCTGCGGAAAGTGGTTGTGCTGAAAAAATAGAGCAATATCAAGCGCTAAGAGGATACCGGATATTATGAGAATGTTGTTTGCGTCGAGAATTATTATGCCTATTTCACTGGCTAGATAGATGGCTGAGAAGGGAAAGAACATGAGGATTCCAAAACTGCTTGCGCTACGCACATCATTAACCAGTGATGAAACAATTATGCTAAACTCAACACTTAAAACAACAGCGACTGGCACCAAAACCAAAAGTAAAGCAGCGATAGTCCAATATCAAATACTTCACCGGTGCTTGGCTTCAATTACCCAGATTAAGCGCTTATTATATAACTTCTTGCGTAACCGTGTGCTTGCATCCGCTGCTTTCTGCTTTGTTCAACGGGGATTTACTGTAAACTTATAAGCAGAAAATTAATATCGGACGCTTGTGCATGGATTTAGGAACGTAGGTGATGTTATATGAGTTTAGGGACTCCTCAAAAAGTTTTCAGCGGTATTCAAGAGGTGCTGTTTTTAGTGTTAATGCTTGTAACTGTCTTTGCTCTGCTCTACGTTAACATAGACCTTATGTACAAGATAGGTATTGGAGCGATGGTTTTTACCATAATGTTCCTAATGATGATGGCAACCCAAATCCTTAACCAGCAAAAAGATGAACGCAAAGCTGCAGCAGGATCCGCGTAAACCTGCCTTTTCACTTTCAGTGTACCCTCCCCTGCACCGTATTGCCGTTTCAACGATGTTTTAAATAGTGTAAAGGGCGAACTGCTGCTTTGCCTATGATATAAGGGGAGCAAAACATGTCTCAAAAATTAATTATGAAACCAGCGTCGGCTAAGCCGCTTTTTTCGTTAAACATGCCCGGTGTAGATGAGCTTTTCCCCGGATTCGCGCTAGGCGACTTCGCCGTGCTCTATGGGTCTCCATCAGTTATCTCGGTTACTTCGCTTTTATGTGTCCGAGCTCAGTTGCCAGTGCAGCTTGGAGGTTTAGGAAGCAACGTGGTCTTCATTGACGGTGGAAACACTTTTAGACTCTACAAAATCAGTCGATTAGCACAGCTTCACCTCCTAAACCCTCGAGAAGTGCTTGAACGCATCTTTATTTCAAGAGCATTTACCGCATACCAGTTAACCTCACTTATACTAGACAAAATGGAAGAAACCATAAGGAACTACAACGCCAAACTCGTAGTTATCTCAGACATAGCAGGTTTCTTCTTAGACAGCGATATTCCCAATGAAGAAGCTCAAAGTGTCTACAGCCAAGTAGTCAGCTACCTATCAAACTTCGCTAAAAAACACCAGATCATCATAATTGCCACTTACCTGCCCTACTCTGACAACAAAAGAAGTAATCTACTTCAAGAAGTAACCTGTAACCGAGCAAGCACCGTGCTATCCTTCAGCCAAACCCCCTACACGCGGGAAGTAACGCTGGAGAAGCATCCGTCCTATGTTTTAGGCAACTCTGAACTTCCCTCTGAAAACCTGACCTTAACCGACTTCATGGGCGTCTAGCTGTGGGAAAAACCGTCGAGTCATACCGCATGGCAATTGAAGAGGAGATACGTCGCTGGAACGGGTTCGCAAAGGCACTTCGAAGAGAAGACAAAGAAGCATTCGACAACCTCCTTGACGCATGCAGAAGCTACGCGTCAGCTGGAAGCAACGCCACCCAACCCTTACCTATTGAACCCATGATGATGTCCATGCTGCTTTCTTTGCAAATCCGTTTGCAACAGCTGCAGAGAGAACTCGATGAGCTCAAGCACTCAAGCAACGGCAACGTGGCGATTCATGAAAATGTCCAAGGCTGCGGCGGAACAACTTATTGAAAAGGCATAAAAGCCTATACCAAAAAAGGGTACACCATAAAACTGGTAAGTAAAGCAATTAACGGCCAACAAGCCATTACCCTGCCCGTTTCTTCGATAATAAATGATGACTTATTCGGGGGCGTCTTTAGTTTCTTCTTCTTTGGCGGCGTCTTTGAGGTCTTTGCCTGTGAGCTTGTATTTGCGGCCTTGCGTTGAGACGAGTTCATGTTCAAAGAGTTTGCGCAGTGAGCGGAAAATTTTTTTTGTGGTTTCGCCAGTTTTGTCTGCGATTTCCTGCAGGGATAATTCTTTTCCTTCTGCTTTTAGAGCGCCCACGACTTTTTCGTCGATTTTGTTTAGTTTCATGGCTTTATCCTCATGCTTTTCCTTGACTATGAGGCAGAAGGCTTTTTCAATTTTGCGGTTTACCACTCCACAAATCCGTAGTTTTTTCTTTGAGGTTGAGTTTGCGGGATCTCTTTTTTAAGAGCTGCTGGATTGGTCTTCGCAGTGGCTCCATTTGCCTTTGCAGAAACCAATGTAGTCACATGTGACGCATGAGCCTTTCACGCCCAAATCGCAGCAATCGTCGATTACACGTTTTTCCAACGTACTCTTCTCCTTATGTAGGAAGAGATGAGACAGCTCACCTTATAAGCAAAATTTCAAGCAGTCAAATATGTCAAAAACCGTAATATCACTTATAACAGGCAAAACAAACGCAAAAAAACCTTCACACTTCAACTGGTTGCAAGCCTTTTTAAGCCTACACAAAAGATACAGCATCAGGTGAAAACGGAATCCGAATAATTTTCCACCTAGACATGGATCACTTCTACACGGCGGTTGAGGAGCGTGAGCGCCCAGAAATCCGAGGCAAACCTGTCATAGTCGGCGCAGACCCAAAAGGCGGCAGAGGCAGAGGCGTCGTTAGCACAAGTAATTATCCTGCACGCAAAGCAGGCGTTCGCAGCGGCATGCCTATCTCGCAGGCTTGGCGGCTCTGTCCTGAAGCAGTGTATTTGCCGCCGAATTTTCCTCTCTACGAACAAGCTTCAAGTGAAATTATGGCGATTGCCCGTGGTTATGCATGCAAGTTTGAGCAATGGGGCATCGATGAAGCATTCCTTGACGTAAGCTGCAAAACTGGCGACCTATCGGAAGCACAAGATATAGCCAGCAAAATCAAGTCAGAAATCAAAGAGAAAGAAAACCTCACATGCAGCATCGGGGTAGGACCAAACAAACTAGTTGCCAAAGTCGCAAGTGACTTCCAGAAGCCAGACGGGTTAACGGTGGTGCGTGAAGGGGATGCAGGGGCTTTTTTGGCGCCGTTGCCCGTGCGCAAACTGCTATGGGTTGGACGCAAAACCGAAGCCAAACTCAAAACGCTCGGAGTAGAAACGATCGGGGACTTGGCGCGGTATGATGCGTCGGCGTTGACCGTGTTGTTTGGGGTTATGGGTGTGCAGATGCATTTGAACGCTTTAGGCATTGATCGAAGTGAAGTAGAAGAGCGAGCGGGGGTTAAAAGCGTAAGCCATGAAACCACCTTTGAAGAGGACACCTCAGATGCCGTGGTAGTTCTGCAGGCGTTAGATCGACTCTGCATGGATGTTCAAAAAGAAGCCGAAGCTCATCATTTGCTCTTCAAAACCGTCACTCTCAAGCTTCGCTACGAAAACTTTGAGACGCACACCAGAAGCCGAACCCTGCCGTTTCTAACCAATAGGCTACGTGACCTACAGAAAAACGCAAAAGAACTCGCCCAAGGTTACTTGCGCCCGGACAGAAAAGTGAGGTTAATTGGAGTTCGAATATCACGGTTGGTTTCGGCGGAGAAGCAGAGGACGCTGGTTTAGGGATTTACGATTTTTTGGGGAAACAAATTTTTCGCCGAGGGTTTCTTGGCGGCACAGCAGGCAAAAAAAGCATAATTTATCAACAACTTAATATTTGGCGCCCAATGGTTACGCAGTGTTCACTAGAGACGTTCGTTTAGAATTTACTGGAGAATATAGGTTTGAAAATTGAGGTTCTTGGAGGAGCCCGGGAAGTGGGTGGTTCATGCATCGCCGTCGAAACTGACTCAGGCAAGATTGCGTTAGATTACGGTACAAAGCTTGACGGAGAAGTAAAGAAGCTGCCGAAGGATTTTGACGCGGTAATTATTAGTCATGCTCATTTGGACCACTCTGGCAGTCTGCTGAGTTTAAGTAAAGAGAATCCCCTTATCATTGGATCTCCGATTACTCGAGAAGTCACCGGCGATCTTTTACGTGACATGATTAAGATCCAAAATGAGAAAGGCAACTTCGATTTTGACAACAGCCAAGCCGATAACATTGATGGGTGCTGGCACACAAGCGACTCTTTTGCAGTGCACGGCATGAAAATCCAGCTTCAATCTGCAGGTCATGTTGCTGGCGCAAAGATAACTACGATTCAAGCTGAGGGAAAAAAGGTCGTTTATACTGGAGATTTTTGTTTTCATGATACCGAAATACTGCAAGGATGCAAATATGAAACAATTCCGAAAAAACCCGACGTTTTGATTTCTGAATCTACCTATGGCGGAAAAGTTAGGCTGCCTAGAAATGAGTTAATTGATCAGTTTCTAAGACAACTGCGGTTTACTATGAAAAATAGAGGTAATGTTTTGATTCCTACCTTCGCTTTTCATAGAAGTCAGGAGATGGCTAAAAGAATAGATACAGCGATAGATGCAGGTGTCTTGCCGCGTTACAACGTTTATACAATTTCCAACCTTGCCAACCGAATAACAGGGTACTATAATCGCAATAAACAGTTATTTACAAAGGAAATTAAACAACAAAACAGCCCCTTCAATTACCGTCATGTCAAGCACCTCTACAAAACAGCCCAAATTCAGGAGCCCGCCATTGTTATTTGCACTTCAGGTTTTGGTCACGCCGGTGCAAGCCTCCGTTTATTAGCTGAATGGGCAGACAACAAAAATAACTCTGTTATCTTAACCTCCGGGTATCTCCCCCCAGACAGCCCCCTAAAATCTGCAAAAGAAAACCAATGTTTCAAAACCGCCGAAGGCGAAACAATATCGGTAAAAGCTGATGTCCAACAGATTGAACTCTCAGGACATGCAGATCAACTAGAACTCATTCAATTAATAGCTAAAGTAAAGCCCAAACGAACGTTTCTGGTGCACGGAGACATTGAACAAGCGGAAGCACTTTCCGAGAAAATACAGGAAATGACCGACGTTTGTATCCCTAAAGAAAAAGAAATCATTAGCGTTTAAAAAGCACAATAACTCGTCCTTGATCCCTCAAAAATAATTTGCGATTAAGTTGGGTTCATAACACCTGCTTTTTGGAATTTTTTTGCAGTTTAATCAGGAATATCATTTGCCCAGCGGGCGTTTGCCAGCAGCTAAACCGCGTTGAACCGCCCAGTCGTCTAAAAGGTTTACGGGAATTTTGCTCTTTACAGTTACGCATTGTAGTTGGGCGAAACCTTAATAAATTTCACGGGAAGATTACATTCTGCTACTTCCTAGTGGATGGGCATTCCGCGAAACGAAGTTTTAGGGAGCACCAAACTATGTCACAAAATAATGTAGCTAGTCAATTAGTCCTTAAAGGAACAACTACTATTGGGGTCGTCTGCACAGACGGCGTTATCTTGGCTTCTGATACCCGAGTAACGATGGGCTACTATGTGGCTCATAAATTCGGCAAAAAAGTTTACAAGATCGACGACCACATGGGCATGACCATTGCGGGCACAGTGGCTGATGCACAACGGGTCGTGGATATCTTGACTGCAAACGCGCAACTCTACCGAATCAACCTCAACAGGCCAATGCCAATCAGTTCAGCGGCGCGGCTTGTTGCTAACTTGCTGTTTTCTGCACGGTATATTCCATTGGCGACACAAGTTTTGGTCGGCGGCATCGATGACACTGGACCACACGTATACAATCTGGATCCTTACGGCAGCTTAACTGAGGAAAAATTCGTTTCAACAGGCTCAGGCTCACCAATTGCTTACGGTATACTTGAAGACAAGTACCGTGAAGGCATGACCATCAATGAAATGTTACCCACCATTGCCAAAGCGGTTAATGCGGCAATGAAGCGGGACGTGGCAAGCGGAAACAGCTACAACATCATCGTTATCGACAGCGGCGGCTACCGTGACCTATCGGACCATGAAAAAAGTTCACTGCTTAAAGCAGGAAGTTGACTTTGGCGAGAAATCAAGACAAAGAGAAAGACAAGATAGAAATTAGTCAATTTATTTTGCAGAAAGTTCCACGAGAAGCAGAAGTCACTCGTATTGAATACGAAGGACCTATGCTTGCAGTCTACACTAAAAAACCCGAAATTCTTGTGGACCAGAGCAGCATAGTAGCGGAAATTGTTGGAGTTATAAGAAAAAGAATAGTTATTCGCCCCGATCCCTCTGTTCGACTGCCTGAGGTTGAAGCTGAAAAAATCGCTCGGGAACTTATCCCGGCTGAAGCAGAAATTACAGACATAAATTTTGATCCCAGCCTTGGCGAAATAATCATCGACACCAAAAAACCAGGATTAGTTATCGGAAGAAACGGCGCGGTGCTGCAGGAAATCATACGGAAAACAAAGTGGCGTCCCCATGTTCTGCGTAGCCCACCGATTAAATCCAAGATTGTGACGCACATGCGCCATTATCTTCACTCCGAGAGCAAAGAGCGGGAAAGAATTCTTCGCACTGTGGGAGAGAGAATTTTCAGGCCGAAAACCTTCGAGGTCGGCGACGTCCGAATGACAGTTCTAGGCGGTGCTCAAGAAGTCGGGCGTTCAGCATTCCTAGTTAAAACGAGGGAAAGCAGTGTTCTTCTAGACTGCGGCATCAACCCCGGCTCTAACAGGCCTTTTGAGGGGTTTCCACGGTTTGATTGTCCCGAGTTCCAAATAGATTCTTTGGATGCTGTGGTTATTAGCCACGCTCACCTTGACCACTGCGGCTTGGTGCCGTTCCTATACAAATATGGGTACGATGGTCCAGTTTACTGTTCAGCGCCAACATCAAACTTGATGACGATGTTGCAACTGGACTATTTGGATGTAGCAAGTAAACAGGGTGTTACGCCTGTCTACGACCAAAAAGACGTTCGTGAATGTGTATTGCATACTATTCCGTTAAGGTATGGAGTGGTAACTGACATTGCTCCCGATATTCGTTTAACGCTGCATAATTCAGGGCACATTTTGGGCGGCGCAATGGTGCACCTGCACATCGGTGAAGGCTTACACAACATAGTTTATACTGGCGACTACAAGTTTGCACGAACCATGCTGTTAGAAGCGGCGGCGACCGAGTTTCCCCGAATTGAGACCGTTATCACTGAGAGCACTTATGGTGGTCCGGATGATGTTATGCCTTCTAGGATTGAAGCCGAAGAAGCGATGACACGTGTCATAAACACAACATTGGAACGCAAAGGCAAAGTTCTCATCCCCGTCCCAGCAGTCGGACGAGCCCAAGAAATAATGCTAATCATCGACGGCTACATGAAACGAGGCCTCATGAAAGAAGCCCCAGTATTCATCGAAGGCATGATAAGCGAAGCAACAGCCATACATACAGCCTACCCCGAATACCTCGGCAGAGAAGTCCGCCACAGTATCCTCCATGAAGGCATAAACCCATTCCAAAGCGATTACTTTACCATTGTCGAACACCCAAGCATACGGCAAAGCATCATCGAAGGCGAACCCTGTATTGTGCTTGCCACTTCAGGGATGCTTGAAGGGGGACCAGTAATTGAGTACTTCAAAAACTGGGCACCAGATGAACGCAACACAATAATCTTTGTCAGCTACCAAATCGAAGGCACCATGGGCAAGCGTGTGCAAAAAGGCGTTAGCGAAGTTACAATGATGGACAACGAGGGCAAAATGGCAGCGATTTCAGTTAAAATGCATAATGAATCAATCGAGGGATTCTCTGGCCACTCAGATAGACGCCAACTTGTTAATTACCTAACACATTTAACACCTAAGCCTGAACGCATCTTTGTCGTGCACGGCGAAAAACAGAAAACCATAAACTTCGCTCACTATTTAGACAGCAAAGCAGGCATAAACACAATTGCCCCGGCGATTTTGGAGACTTTCAGGCTGCTGTAGGCGCCGCAGTAGGCATTGAATCAGTAGGAGCCGCAGTTTTTTCCCGCCAAATCCTTATGTTTTTGGGGCAAATAACAACACGTTCTTCCCCTAAACGGGCAATGTCTCCGCCGACAGATTCAGCGAATTCATAAAGTTGGTTCACAGCAGTTTTTACCTCTTCGATGTTTTTGTTAGCAAGAGGCGTAACCCGAAGAATAATGATGTTGCCGTTCTCAACTTCCTGCTTCACATTTTCAATGTCTGTTAATTCTTTAAGCGGCATGGCTTTGAGGTAAGTTTTACAAATTGGTTGAGTTACTTCCTTTTTTTCTTCCTGCATTTCCACTGGGGAAGCAACGGATTCTTGCGGTATAACGGGTTCAGGAATTGTAGGCTGAGGCGCTGGTTCCGGCTGTAGAGCGATTGCTTCTGATTTGGGCGGTTCTTGCGGAACAGCAGTTTCTTGTTTGGGTTCTTCTTGGGTAACGACTGGTTTTTCTGGTTCAGGCTGCTGTTTAGGTTTGCGGAATAGGCTGAATTTCATTTTCCAATCTCAACCTCATATTATTCTGGCTGGGACAGTTAAGCGTTTCTTAATTTTTGCGCGCTTTAGAGTCTCTTACTGCTAATTGATTGGTTTTTTATTTATGCTTTACTAATCAGTAATCGCCATATTTGAACAACTTCGGTCTCAACTTCAAAAATTTAGTAAAACCTCAATTGCGTTTAGTCTTAGGTGTCTTAACCTAAGAGGATGATGAGGTTATTTATGACTACTAATGCTAGAAAAGCAATGAGTCCCAAGTAAACAACTTTCAGCCATTTTAGGGACCTCGCAGACGATTTACCGGCCTCTTTTGGCATACGCAGTAGAATATGTCTTGATATAATGTAGGTAAATGCGACAAAGATGGTGGCAAAGATTTTGATAAATACGAATGCACCAAGATTACTGACTATGCCAACCATGAAGGGGTTTATTTCTTTAGCCCCGTAGTAAACAGTGCCAAGAACCGTGGTTATGCAGTCGATGGCGCCCAGCAGGATAACAAGTAAACTGGGGATTAAATCTTTTTTCATCATAAATGATCCCTTCAATTGCTCTTGATTTAGCGCTGCTGTTTAAAAAAAGCACCTGTCGCTTCTCGATATATATCAAGAACGAAGTCATTTTTGCGCATAACCCTTATATTTTAAGGGTTGAACATTTTGCTTGAAGGATTCGCGCATGCACAAAAAACTGTTGATTCCTGGCCCAACAGAGGTCAGCCAAGAAATTCTAAACGAACAAACTCACCCCATGATAAGTCACAGAGACAAGGAATTCGTGGAGTTATACACTGGAATAACCACTAAAATCGGCAGATACTTTGAGCTGCCATCCGAAGTAAAGCCCACAGTTACAACTTCTTCAGGTACATTGTGGTTTGATATAGTCGGCAGAAGCATCGTCCAGAAAAAAGCACTGGCATGCGTTAACGGCGCTTTTTCCCAACGTTGCGCTGAAACTCTGCGAGCATGCGGCAAACAAACAGATTTCCTTGAAGTAGAGTGGGGTAAAGCTGTCAAACCGGAAATGATTGCAGAGAAACTTGACAGCAACGAATATGACACTTTAACCGTTTGCCACAATGAATCCTCCACAGGCGTTAGAAACCCGATCGCTGAAATCGGAAAAATAGTCAAAGAAAATTACCCAAACATAATTTATGCTGTTGATGCAGTTTCTTCCATGGCAGGTGACAAAACGTTGCCTACCGAAATCGGCTGTGACATAATTTTCGCATCAACTCAGAAATGCTTCGCTTTGCCGCCTGGCTTAGCAGTAGCGTTGGTTAATGACAAAGCAATCGAGCGGGCAAAAGAAGTGCCGAATAGAGGCACTTACACTGATATGGTTGAAATCTTCGAGTTCGAGAAGAAACACCAAACCCCATTCACCCCATGCATCCCGCTGCTTTACGCTTTGAATAAACGCATGGATTTGCTGCTTGACGAAACCTACAGCCGCGTTTACCAGCGTCATTTGCACATGGCTCAGTACACGCAGCAGTGGGCAAAGAAGCATTTTGAAATGTTCCCAGAGGCAGGATACGAGTCAATAACGGTTAGTTGCATAAAAAACACTCAGAGTAAAAACGTTAAGGAACTCAATCAGAAACTCGGCGAAAAAGGCTATATGATATCCAATGGCTACGATAAATTGGCTGACAAAACCTTCAGAATCGGTCACATGGGTGAATGGAATCTGCAAGGAATCAAAGAAATCATCAGTTTAATTGACTCAATCTGGGGACTATAAACATCCCTTCAGATTTAACCTAAATTTTTTTAAAATAGAAGATTGAGGGAAACTGTAGGATATCCCATTACATTTTCTTTCTTTTTGCGACGAACACGGAGAATGCAACAGACACCAAGGCGGCAACGAATATGAAAGCAAGTACTTGGTTAGGGAACTCTGGAACTGCGGGTGGAGACGGTTGGGCAACTGTGATTGTGCCGAAAGCGTATATTTTGTCGTCGTTTGAGCCTACGTAGACTACACCGTTAGCGATCGCGGGAGAAGCATCTACTATATTGTCTGTTCCGTAAGTCCATATTGTTGTGCCGCTTGTCTCGTTTAAAGCATAAACGTTGTTGTCATCAGAACCGATGTAGATTACACCGTTAGCGATCGCGGGGGAAGATTCTACAGCGTTATTTGTAAGATAGCTCCAGATTTTGCTGCCAGTCGTGGCGTTCAAAGCGTAAACGTTGTCGTCTTGTGAACCAACATAAACTACGCCGTTATCAACCGCGGGACAATCAGCCACGTAATAGCCTGTTCCAAAACTCCAAACTTTGCTGCCTGTGGTTGCGTCCAAGGCGTACACATTATAGTCGTCTGAACCAATATACACTAAGCCGTTTACTACTGTGGGAGAAGAATCCACTTGGTCACCGGTTCCAAAACTCCATTCTTTAGTGCCTGTTGCAGCATTCAGCGCATAAACATTGTCGTCTTCTGAACCAACATAGACCATTCCGTCAGCAACTGCGGGAGACGAAATTACATAGTTACCAGTTCCATAGCTCCATACTTTTGTGCCATTATTTGCATACAAGGCGTAGATCTTGTTGTCGTCTGAGCCAACGTAAACTATGCCATTGGTAATTGTTGGAGAAGATTCCACCTGTCCGCCAGTTCCGTAGCTCCATATTTTGGCGCCCGTGGTCGCGTTTAACGCATAAACTTTATCGTCTTCGGAACCAACATATACTACGCCGTTAGCAACTGTTGGGGAAGAATCTATCGCGTTGCCTGTTTTGTAGCGCCAGATTAGTGCGCCATTGGCAGCATTCAAAGCGTAAAGGTAGTTGTCATCTGAGCCTACATAAACCACGCCGTCCATAACCGCCGCGGAAGAATAATCAACAAGGTTACCAGTTTCATAGGTCCACAGCTGCCCGTTTGTAAGTGGCGTTGCTGAAGTTGAGACGCCGGTACGAATTAGGTCATGATGTAGTGTAGACCACCAATCAACCGAGGCAGATTCTTGTGCATTCACGCTCATAAAAACTGAAAGCATCGATAAACATAGAAGCCCGAGAAGGGCCAAAGTTAGTATTCTCTTCATTTCTATCGCATCTTGAAGGTCGTGTAATTTAGGCCAAGCTTTTAAGATTTTCCATTTAGAATTCCCACAAGAGCAAACCGTTTTTATTGTTTGATTTTTGTTTGTTAGGAAAAAATGTGGATTTGTCTCAACCGTAAACGCGATGAATGCACCTTTAGGGAGTTGAAAGATGGATGTTGATCGGGGTTATTGGCAATCAAACTTGTTGCCTTTGAAATTTTATTTAAACAAGCCATGCAAGAAGATTTGGATATGCTAAATGTTTAATAATGGAATCCCGATCTAAAACAAAAATCAATTAAGAAAACGTCGTAAAACGAGATTAAAGTAACTATAAAATCTCTATGAGTTGAAATTGCAATAAATCATGAATTAATAGAGACTATCTTGAGTCAATTTTGGCTTAAATAAATAGGATCATTCACTCGCTCCTTTTCTGACTTATTTTCTATAGGTTCCTAAGCATATTTGATCGTCCCCTTTAAAGCAAGCATATCTTTGGAGTTTTCTGCATCTAGTACATTTTTTGTTAGCTACACCTGTTTTAAAGAAAAGTTTAATAGCAAACTTTGATTAGAAAACGCCATTGAGTTAAGGGCATTTGTGCTTCTTGCTCAAAATAAATTATTAGGATAGGAGAAAAAAATGCATATCGAAAAAAATAAAGTTATGACTATTTTGATTGCTTTGATTCTAACATTATCAATGATGGCCACGGTTGCGCTTCAACCAGCCGTAGAGGCGCATACACCTCCTTGGTATGTTATAAGCTACGGCTACATCGTTGCAGCACCTCAACCAGTGGGAATAGGCCAACCGATATCAATCAGTATGTGGGTTGACTATCCCTTCCCAGGGGCAACAATAGGTAACAACATCAGACGCACAGGCTACACACTTACGATAACAGACCCTGATGGCGTAAACACCACAGAAAATTGGGCAACTATAAGCGACGCAACAGGATTCCAATCAACAACTTATGTCCCAGAAAAAGTCGGAAACTACACATTCTCCTTCAGCTATGCAGGTCAAAACTACACTTGGACCGGAAACGGTGACGGAGGTGTTGCAGCCGACACAGGCGACATTTTCTCCCCATGCCAAGCATCAACTACGGTTGTCGTACAAGAAAATCCAATTCCAGCGCCCATTGACAGCTATCCAATGCCAACCCAATACTGGACACGACCAATAGAGGGGCAAAACACCTATTGGTACACAATTGCCTCAAACTGGCTCAGCACACCCTACATAATCGGAGCTAGCCCAGGTACCCACAGTCCAGGTGCAAATCAACCCTATGGTTCAGCGCCAAACAGTGCACACATCATGTGGACGCTACCTATCCAGTACGGAGGAGTTGTTGGTGGAAACCTGACTGCAGTTCCAGGTGAAGCATACTATGAAGGTAGCTCATACAACGCGAGATTCACGAACCCCATAATCATACAGGGAACATTATTCTTCCAAGAACCATGGNNGTAACTCAGGCAGCGGCGGAAATTACGTTGCAATAAACCTGCAAACGGGACAACAATTATGGAGCATTAACGCGTCAGCGACAGGTGTTTCTCTTGTTCCATCATTCGGCTACATGTATGACTACGAAACCCCAAATCAATACGGCGTCTTACCAAACGGCTTGCTAATTGCCACAACTACATCCTACACAGGACTCGGAACAGTTTGGCGAGGCTATGACCCCATGACAGGAATATTAACAACCATGAACGTTACCAACGTCCCAACCGTCGGCTACACCACATCACTAGTCAGCTTAGCAAATATAGCGGGACCACAAGGTGAATACCTAAAGTACTGTCTCTTCAATTATGGAACAACAACAAATCCTAACTACTACCTGGCACAGTGGAATTCATCAGACGTATTCGGAGCAGGAAACGACGTTGCAACAACTTCTGCCACCAACTGGTATTCTGGAAACGTCAACGCAAGCTTACCCGCGTGCTTTGACTGGAACGTATCAGTCAATCTTGGCGGTTCACCTGCAGGTTGGGGAATTGGAGGCGGAGACAACAACATGGTACCTCTAGTTGACCCAGGCGTCAGCGCACTGCTTATTCAAGGAACCTTTGGAGCCCACTACGGCATGTCCGCAACTATAACAGCTTCTGTGACTACATTTCCAGCAAACATCACATGCGTCAGCCTAAACCCAGCGGATCTCGGAAAAACACTATGGTCACAATCTTATCAACAGGCACCAAACAATTTGACACGAACTTTGATTGGTTGGGACCCAGCAAATGGAGTCTTCCTTTTTGAAGACAAAGAAACCGGCACACACTGGGGTTTCAGCTTATCCACTGGAAACGAACTTTGGGAATCTACGATTGCAAACAACGCCCCAACAACTGGCTGGGACTACGTTAGCTTAGACAACGATGCAGTCTACCAAGGCAACCTCTACTATGCCCCGGGCTACAACGGGGTAGTCTACTGTTACAATGATGCAAATGGCAACCTGTTATGGACATTTGGTAACGGCGGGTTGGGCAACTCCACCAACGCTGGATTAAGCACACCTTTTGGCGTTTATCCAGTATGGGTAACAACAATGGCTGATGGAAAAATCTACCTGCAAGGCGACGTTCACTCACCGAACTCGCCCTTCTGGAAGGGACAACAACTCTACTGCCTCAACGCAACCACTGGTCAACAGCTTTGGAGCATATTTGATTACCCACAGAACATGTATGGAGGAGTTGCTCCTGTTGCAGACGGCGTTCTAGTAGCTTTCAATGGCTATGACTCTCAAATCTACGCTTTCGGACAAGGACCAACCCAAACAACAGTGCAGGCGCCATTAAATGATCTCTCGATAGGACAGGGTTTAGTCATCAGAGGCACGGTCATGGACATTTCAGCAGGCACACAACAACTAGAGCAGAAAGCTGACTTTCCCAACGGAGTCCCATGTGTATCCGACGCGAGCGAAAGCCAATGGATGGAATATGTTTACCAACAAAAGCCAATGCCCACTAACGTCACCGGAGTCCCAGTCCAAATAAGCGTTATTGACTCAAACGGCAACAAACGACCCATAGGTACAGTGACAACTGACACAAGCGGTATGTTCACCTTAAACTGGAAACCCGACATTTTAGGCAATTATACAGTCATCGCAACATTCGCTGGATCCAACTCGTACTGGGGATCATCCGCAGAAAGCAGTTTCGCAGTTGACGGCGCAGCAGCAACATCATCGCCATACCCAGTGGTTAATTTGCCTCCCACAGAGATGTACATCGGCACAGCGGCAGCTGCAATAATAGTTGCAATCGCCATAGTAGGCGTCGCACTAGCACTGCTCATAAAGAAAAGGCCATAAAAGCAATCAACCACAACAAAAATTCCTTTTTTTATTTTTTTTTCTTCAACTTTAAAAGACACCTTCATTTTTCTTCAAAATCAAATGACGTTTGCTTGCTTAGGTTTACTTCGGGTGACTGGTCAGTGCAAGTAGTTGTGAAGGCATTTTGCATCTAAAGGTTTTATAAGCAGAATTCTAATTAGAAGCAAAACCGATTAAAGCCTGATAATTGGCGATTAAATTGACGGTTAAAATCCTGATTAGCGATAAAATATTCGAGGACGGCATTAAACTTCTTGAGGATAAAGGCTATCAAGTAACTCGAGGATGGGATATTCCTAAGGAAGATTTGCCAAAGATAATTTGTGATTTTGACATTTTAATTGTCCGTAGCGCAACCAAAGTAAAAGGGGAACTTTTAGCTAACGCCACAAAGCTCACTATAATTGGACGCGCAGGCGAAGGCTTAGACAACATAGATTATGAATCAGCCAACAAACGCGGAATCAAACTCGTTAACACACCACATGTCTCCTACATGAGCGTCGCAGAACTTACAATCGGGCACATGCTGGCGCTTTCAAGGAACATAGTTCAAGGAACACTGAGCTTGCGTGAGGGTAAATGGGAAAAAGAGAAACTGATAGGTACAGAGGTTAACGGCAAAACCTTAGGCGTCATCGGTTGCGGCTACATTGGAAAAACGGTTGAGCGCTTAGCCATCTCGCTAGGCATGAAGGTTCTTCCAGTCGAGGAATGCGTCCATGACAGGTTTGTCCCACTTAGAGAAATGTTACCACAAGCAGACTACATAACAATACACGTGCCGCTAACGCTGATGACTAAGCACCTGATTTCAACAAAGGAGTTCCAGATGATGAAAGACGGCGTCATGTTTATCGACTGCTCCCGCGGCGGAGTTGTCGATCAAGACGCACTTTACCAAGCTTTGATTTCAGGTAAAGTCAAGGGGGCGGCAGTTGACGTTTTTGAGGAGGAACCGCCGAAAAACAGCAAACTCTTGACGTTGAACAATGTCATCGCAACCCCGCATATTGGCGCTCAAACTCGTGAAGCTCAGCTTAAGGCAAGCATACAGATAGCTAAGGCAGTTATAGAAGCGCTGCAAAAGCAGTCCGTGAGCTGAAACTTTTTGGTCGACCTCAGACCGTTTAAAGCCATAAGGTACACTCAGAAAGCAGGAAACCCAGAAAACCTAATCACTCAACCTTATGACAAAATAAGCCCTGAACAACAGAAGCAATACTATGAAAAGTCACCTTACAATTACTGCCGAGTCATCTTGCCTATGGAGCCAAACAAATACCAAGTCGCACAGCAACGGATTGCTGAGTGGCTTAAAGAGGGAATCCTAGCGCGGGAGGATGAACCCGCCATTTTTGTATCGCGACAAGAATTCACTTTAGAGGGCAAAAAATATCAACGCACAGGATTTCTTGCTGCAATGCGGCTCTACGAATACATCGAAAACAAGGTGTTCCCACACGAAATCACCTACAAAGCACCCAAAGCTGACCGACTTAACATGCTACGCACTATCCAAAAAGATCTCGAACCAGTCTTCCTAATTTACTCAGATACCGAAGAAAAGACCATAAAATTCCTCAACCACGTCTGCGAAACTACACCAATAATTCAAGTTATCGACGCTTCAAACGTTAAACACACCGTTTGGAGAGTTACCGACTCCTCAAAAATCAAAGAGCTGCATACTGAGTTTAGCGGCAAAAACATGGTCATAAGTGATGGACACCATCGATATGAGAGCGCAATAGTTTACAGGGATGAAATGCGGAGCAAAGTGGATTGGACAGAGGATTCTGCATTTAACTTCCACCTAACATATCTGGTTCCCGTTCAGGAGGAGGGGCTTGTTGTTTTGCCAACTCATAGGCTTCTCAAACGGTTCAAGTTGACAGACACTGTTTTAGAAGACTTCAAAGCATTCTTTAACGTCACCGAAATCCCGCCCACTGTTGAGGCGCTGGAACAATTTCTAAAAAACCACTTAAATGAACATGCCTTCTGCGTTTACGACGGCGCTAAAGCACGCGGCCTATCATTAAAACATAGTCGAGTGGTTTACGATTTTGTTAATACAAATGTTTCAGGCGAAACAAAAATTTTCGACGTAACCATATTACGTGACATAGTTTTCAAGCAAATACTGAAAACAGGAGACCTAAACATAGATGAAAGCATCCTTTATGCTAGGTGGACAAAAGAAGCAGTGGACAAAGTAGATCGTGGAGAAGCCAGCATCGCATTTCTGGTTAACCCCATAAACGCCAAAACTGTAGCGCAAATAGCTCAGCAGCACCAACTTTTGCCCGAGAAATCCACTGATTTTTATCCAAAAATGGTTTCTGGACTAATGATGATGGATATTTCCACAAGTGAGAAGCTGTAAAAACCAAGCAGTTTTTTATTCGGTGTTCTTTATATGGAAACAATTATAAGCGCTAACTTAGAAAGCAGTCAGCTAAAAACAAAAGGACGAAAGGAAAAATGGGCGAAGAAACGGAATGGGAAACAGAACAAACAGAACAGGAAAGAGAACAAAAAATAGAGGAAGTACCCCAACCAGAAGTACTTCAACCACCGCCACAGCCACAAATTAGATCAATAAAGAAATACACCGCTGAACTGATCGGAACTATGGTCCTGGTTCTCATCGGATGCGGCAGTGCAGTCATAGCAAGCATAGCTAGCCTTTATTTATACCAATCAAGCTCTATCGAACCAATATTTTACCTCGCTATAGCTCTTGCTTTTGGCCTTGCCGTGTTAACAATGGTGTATACCATAGGCGGCGTGTCAGGTTGCCACATTAATCCCGCCATAACAATTTCAATGCTAGTTGCTGGAAAAATAAGCGTAAGAGACTCAGTATTCTACATAATTTTTCAATGCATAGGAGCAATAATTGGCGCAGGCATACTTTATGCAATTGCATCAGGAAGCCCAAGTTACACCTTAGCAACAAACGGTTTGGGAGCAAACGGTTACGGAAGCTCATCCATACTTAATTTCTCTTTAACAGGCGTGTTCTTAGCGGAAGTTGTCTTATCATTCATATTCATTCTTGTAGTTCACGGCGCAACTCATGAAAGAGTGCCGAAAGGATTCGCAGGATTAGCCATCGGTTTAACCTTAGCAATGATACACATTGTCGGAATACCAATCGACGGAACATCAGTAAACCCTGCCAGAAGCCTAGGACCAGCAATCTTTGTCGGCGGTATCGCACTAAGTCAGCTTTGGTTATTCATTGTTGCACCGATAATCGGCGGAATAATAGCTGCAATCGTCTGGAGACTATTCAAGTAACCTAAAAAATAACTTTCCTTTCTTTTTTAGCCAAGGCAAAAGGGTTTATTTTACGAATTTTGTGGCATGTCTTTTAAACTTTTTTTTGCAGGAGAGACTGCAGAAATGGTATGTATCACCCTCATAGGTGATTTTGAATTTAGCTGTATCCTCATTTAGAACCATGCCGCAAACTGGATCTCTAATTGACATTATTTTGTGTGATGCCTCACTGCACCTTTCTACTTTCTGCCTATTATGGTTAATGGTGCAGAAAAAGGATACTGCTGTCCCGATTCAATAATCGAGCCTTCAAAAAAAGACTTAGTCGTCTTCGGCGTCTTCTTTAGCTAACTCTACCGATATTTGATCATCATGGCTGACGGCGTTTTTGCGGGTTTCTTTTTTGCTCGGCGGTTCCTGCTCTCTGCCCTCCATGAATCCTGCTTCAGCAGCGGTAACTTCGTCATCATCCAACATTTGCTCCCTCACTCCAGTATCGTAGATGTCTTCAGTTTCCTCTTCTTTTTCTTGTTCGCTTGGTGGAGGCCCGTCATAGAGGTATGGAGGCGCCTTTTTCGGTTTTGGTTTACTCATTTTTTAGTCCCCTAATTTGTCTTAACTGACCAGTTACTCTTTGTGAAAGAGTGTTCTTCACCTATTACTTTATGTGATTGACTCTTGACTACAACAAGTCCTGGAAGATTTGCATGCTGCAAGTTAAAAAAACCTGCTGTTTATATGTGTCTAATGCCTGAAATCTTGCTAAACATTTTTATAAGCCAGACCCAACATTGAAGCTGTCACATTAACTCATGCATTACCAAGCTCCTGAAGCTTTTAGGCAAAACATGAAATCGTTCTGTGGCAGGAGAAATAGTATATACAAATTCAATCATTCAAGGATTTCCCTTTAAATGAAGAAATCCTCAAAAGCATAAAAGATCTTGGGTTTGAGACCCTTTTCCCAATTCAAGCCCAAGCAATACAACCTTCACTTGAAGGTAAAGACATTATCGGGCAAGCACAAACTGGAACTGGAAAAACCGCAGCGTTCGGCATTCCTATGATCCAACGGTTAGACCGCGAAATCCGCGGCGTCCAAGGACTCATTTTGGTTCCAACTCGCGAGTTAGCGGTACAAGTCGCAGATAACATCTCGAAATTTTCGAAATATTCGAAGATTAAGGTTTTAGCGGTTTACGGCGGCGAATCAATCAACAAACAAATACACTCGCTGTCTAACGGCATACAAATTGTCGTTGGCACACCCGGTAGGTTAATCGATCTCATGGAGAGGCGCGTGCTTAACCTTGGCTCGATTCGCATGGTTGTTTTAGACGAAGCAGATAGGATGCTCGACATGGGCTTCATAGAAGACATCGAATTCATCCTTTCAAAAACTCCACGTGACCGGCAAACCAGTCTTTTCTCAGCAACCATCGACAACGAGGTTATGCGTGTTTGCAACAAATACATGAAGAACCCGCAGAAAATTCTTGTCAGCAAAGACGAAATCGCCCTAACCCAAATGAAACAATACTACGCTGTTGTGGCACAAAATGAAAAGTTCTCAGCACTTTGCAAAATCATCCGTGAAGAAAACGTTGACAAAGCAATAATTTTTTGCAGAACACGACATGAAACAAGCAGGCTATCAGAGCAACTCTACAGGAAAGGCTACCGCACAGAAGCATTGCATGCCGGTTTCACCCAAGCGCAAAGGGACAGAGCAATCAGCGACTTCAAATGCGGCAAATTAAGCCTGCTCGTAGCCACCGACGTTGCAGCAAGAGGTTTAGACATCCAAGGAATCACACACATCATCAACTATGACGTGCCAAACGAGGCGCCAGTTTACTTCCACCGCATCGGCAGAACAGCACGCAAAGGCGCAGAAGGCACAGCAATCACATTGGTAAGCTACGGCGAAATGTCAAACTTTAACAACATCAAAGGTTTGACTAAGACAAAGATTGAGCCATTGAACGCTCCAGTTCAAACCGACTCGCCCATTCAAAGCTTCTTCTAAGTAACAAGCCAAAAGCTTGTTTTTATTTTTGTTTTCTTTTATTTTTGTTTTGGTCCCCGTCGATTTGTCAAATAGTAGCTTGCTCAAACGTTTAATGTGAAAGTATAACCTCTATATCGCTTAATCTTCAACCCAATATTAATCCAGTCGGCAATTCAAAACTATTGACTTTTCATAAGGTTAATAAAGAAAACTGCTGGCAGTTTAGTGAGGTTACTTATTTGTCGTGGGAAAAACTAGACGAAAACACTCTTAGCAAGATAAAGAAGCAAAAAGAGTTTGAAGAACAAACCGCAAAGAGCTTAACTCCTGTATATGAATCAGCTCAAAATCCGTTTATTAAGACATTAATTCACGGTTTAATCTTAGATACAACAAAACACGCTGAAACATATCAAATGCTAATGGACCTTAACACAAGCGCTCTTATGGGTAATGAAAGCAAAAACCTGGGCAAAGAAGAGATTGCAAAGCACCTAAAAGAAGAAGCTATCATGCTTAAACAAGCCCAGGAAATCAGCGAAGTTGTAAAGGACAAGAACATCAAACAAGTGGTCTTAAACATCCTTGAAGATGAGAAAAAACACCACAGAATCCTTACGGAACTCTTAAAAATGCTTGAAACAGAATCCAAAGAATGGGACGCTTACATCTACGATCTGATAGAAGGCTTTCCATAAAAAACGTGTATAGCTTTTTTGCTCCACTTTTCCTTTCTTTATACGGAAACCTTTTTTCGTTATGCCCGAAACATCACTCTAGATAACTATGCCCACATTTCAGTGCAAGGGATGCGGAAAGAAAATTGAAGCTGAATACGAGGAATGTGACTGTACGCACGCTCATAATTGCCACGAACCCAAAAACCCCCGCTGTTGCGGCCAGCCAATGCTTGAGGTAATGGATGACTAATACAGCCAAAAAGGCTTAACTCATAAGAGGAACGGGTTTTTCCAAAAATACATTTTAGGAAAAGATTATTTGATTATTTCGCCAATTGCGGCTTTTTCGCCGACTTGTATTACCTTTATTTTCACGCGATCTCTCGGCTTGGCTTTAGGCACCGTTATGATGTAGCCTCGAATGTTTGACCTTCCATCTCCACTTGGACAAACATCAATGATGTTAACCTCTAATTCGTCTCCCAATGCGACGGGGCATTGCTTCTCAACATGCTTTATTTTGAATTTTCCGCCTCTCACTCTTCTATGGACCATTCAAAAACCTTATCTTTTTTTTGTATGATAAAAAGAGATAAGACCTTAAAGCTTCCGCAGCAAATTTCTTATTTTAACCCTTGTTAAAGGAAAAACAAATCTGAAAGTATCTTTAGTTTTTATCAGCCCTAAACTCGACTTTGCCACACTGAGGACAAACGTAAACTATTGCCTGCAATTCAAGCTTGCCTGAGCCATCGCCACCAAGTTTTGGATCTTTTCCTTCCCACCCATTAATACTAAACTTGGTTCTAGTCTGAGCCATCCCAACGTTACATGAAGAGCAACAAACGGTTGGGGCATTTTCTTTTTGATAAGCTTTGGGCTCTTTGGCTTTGTCGAATGCGTTTTCAGGCTCAGTTTTTTCGGATTCAATCGGTGAGATATCATTTTCAGTATTTCCTAAAAATTTGCATTTAATCGTACACCCTTGTATAGTCAAGCAAAGGTAACAACAGGTCGTTTTCTCGTCATTTTGGCATCGAACCTGCCTCCTTGCCTTCGCCTTCTCGCTTTCAGATACAGCTGAACACAATTTCTCGAAAGTCAAATATTCACAGCTATTAGCTAAATCCGACAAGTACTCTCTTCCCCACTACACAATCCAGGTTACAGTTTTTGCCTATGTGTGTTTTGGTCTATACCCCAAAAATCGTTGCTTTAGTTGAAGTTAGCTGAACCTGCTCTCAGGTGCAGGCGGGATGCGATAGCTTTGAACTCTCTGCCCCAACTTGGAGGCCGATGTTTGATGCCTTAGGTTTGTATTGGGCGGGAAGTTTTTTATGCAGTATTTACGCCTATTATGTACAATAAACATGTGTGAAAGTGATGTGCATGATTAACATTACAGTGAGAGTTCCCGAGGAACTAAAAGAGCGCATGAAGCGCTGCAAAAACGTTAACTGGAGCGATGTTGCAAGAAAGGCGTTTGAAGATGCCGCACGTAGAGAAGAGATACAATGCGCCGTAGAATCAATCAAAAAATTGAGCAGCGAAAGCAAAGAAGAGTGGGATGGCGCTATGGAGATACGGAAATGGCGAGATGCCGCGACATAGTACTTGATTCTTCAGTAGTAGTTAAATGGTTTAGCACAGAAACAAAATCCGTTGAAGCACTAAAATTTTTAGATTCGTACATGCAGGGATCAGTTGAGCTGATAGTCTCGGAAATTCTAATTTGCGAGGTTAGCAACGCCTTAAGATACAAACCCGATTACGATACCCAGAAATGGAAAACCGCCCTTACTCAGCTATTCAACCTCCACATGAACGTCGCTCACCTGAACGAAACCCTCACAATTAGAACAGGTGAGATAGCTTGTGACGGAAAAATATCGTTTTATGACGCCCTGCCCGTCGCCATTGCAGAAAACAAAAAAACAGTCTGCATCACAGCAGATGAAGAGACACAATATAAAAAACTCCAGCCCAAAGGTTACCCGATTGATCTCTTATAATCGATGGCGGGCGGATGGAGATTTAATTCAGCGTCCTGTAAGAGATTTCACTCGCATTTCCTTTTTGTTTTAGTCTAAAGAAATAGCTGCAACGAGAACACAAATATGGTATAGTATTCTCTCCTGCCATTGTCTAATCTTTTATGGCGTAACGTGTGCGATTATTTTTATTTAACAGCCTGCATTAAGGGATGTTGCCTATGAAGAATAACACGTCAGTCGGAGAAAGGATTGGTAGTCCTAACGATGATGTCAGTTAACGAATTCTGAGGCACACAAAAACAACAAAAAACGCTGTTGACTTGATCAGCAAGTCATAGAAATTGAAAGCCGAATGAATCAGATTAGCTGTGAGAATTTCGGTTAAGACTATTGCATAAACCGGTATTGTGGCAGGATCAAATACAAGCATAAAAAGCGTATATGGCCCACAAAATTAAAGCGTGGTCATGTCTTTTTCATGAGCTTTTTATTCAGCGCCACAACGGTTAATATTAACGCGGCAAAGCTCACTATTCCAAGTAATTGAAGAGTCATAGTTTGGATATCACTCGTATGCACCTTGCACCTGTATTGTGCTGCTTTAATTTTTATAGTTGAGAACTAATTTGTAACGAGGGACGCATTTGCCTAAGCAACCAGCTTTTGATTCGGAAGAGGTTCTGGAAAAGGAGAAAAAGGCTCGGGAACTAATAAAAGAGTGCCGAACCGATCGAGGCTTCAACGCTAGCACCCAGCTTTATCGTCAGCTTTGGCTAAGAGACCTTGTTTACTCGGAAGATGCGCTGCTACGACTTGGATACCAAAAAGATGTTGAAAATCACCTGTCGGAATTTATAGCGTTGCAGCGCAGCAGCGGCCAGATGCCGACCGTCATTGATTACAGCGTAAGAAAAGTGATTCGTCAAAGATATCAGCGCTGCCCAGCTGATGCAGAAATTCTGTTTGTCATTGGGATGCAAAAACTCGTAGCAGTTGGGTGTGACGAGTTTTTTGATGAAAATTTGGAATCGGTGAAATTGTGCCTTGCCTTTATCGAGGATAAGCTGGATGCGCATAGGCTTATTCCCGGCATGGATTGGAGGGATGCAATGCCAGTTTACATAGGCAAGTACCTTTTGGCAAACCAGATGCTGTTGGCTGATATGTACGAATTGCAGGGAAACTTGTCGGAGTCAAATTTGGTTAAGGAAAACGTGAACAAGCTCTTTTATTGTGGAGATTTAGGTTGGTATGCAGACAGCATTCATTGGAGTGGAAATGAGCTAAAACTAGACCGCCACTTTGACTGCCTTGGCAACGCTTTAGCAATTCTCAATGGAACAGCTTCGAAAAAAGTTTCGCAAGATATACTCAGGGGGTTAAATGTTGCAAAAACACCTTTCGGCTACAGAAACATCATGCCATACTACGTATTTAACAGAGAGAAGGCACTGGCAACATGGTACAAGACATGTCGAGTACCGTTTGGCGTATTCCTCAGAAACAGGATTGGCAAATACCAAAACTCAGCGATTTGGCCGTTCGTCGAGATAAGAGTGATTGATGCACTAAAAAAACTGCAAGCTGAAAACGATGCGGAAACAGCAGCGAACATAATGATTAAACGCAAAGACTTCAACGAGTTCTATGATCCGACAACTGGCGCGCCTGAAGGAAGCGAAGGGCAGCTCTGGACAGCAGCGGTAACGCTTTCAGCAATTAACCATTTCAAGTCTTGAAAACCAAAAACATATAGTTTTTTCAAACATTGGCATGAATTAGTTAGGAAAGTAAATTAGCTGAGCTCCTTAAGCCTTTTTAGGTTAAACCATAAGCCAATCAAAAACATAACCAAGCCCAAAGCACAATCAATTAGAAATTAAATAAGTTAACCATAAGTATCAATGTGTGAGATATGGGGCCAAAATTAACAAAAATACGGCAAATGGCGGGCGGGGAGGGATTTGAACCCTCGACCCCCAACTTAGGAGGCTGGTGCTCTCTGCGGGGAGAGCCTAAAAGTCTCAGCAACAGTCTCTTTGCCAGTGCAGGAAACAGCGACTCTCCAATCCGTACTGAGCTACTCGCCCAAAGCCACAAAGCAACAGCATAAAGTAGACTTCGATACTAAAACCCTTCTAAAAATTGAAGAAGTCAAACTCTGTTTAGATGCAAAAGGCAAAAGCAAAAACACTACAGACAGGGAGTACTCATCCCCTTTAGGGCACCCTCCTCGCACCTAAGGACTCTGTTTTGCACAAGGAAGCTAACAAAAAAAGAGAACGGCGTTGTTTTGCTTGTTTCTATATTTTTGGGAAAAACGGCGCAGGATATGATATTCCGAATAGAGCACCAATTATTATGCTTAAAACGATAAAGATGACCCATGCTAGAATTGCGATGAGAATTGCTCTAAGCCAGCCTGTTTGGAAACTTGCTTTGAAAACCCAAATCCAAGCAATGAGCGCCAAAATGTAACCGAAAATCAAAGCCGAAGCTCCGAGGAAATAGCCTACCACAAAAGACACGATGAAATAGACTATTGGTCCAGCAAGCGTTGCGAGCAAAGCATCTCCAAAAGTCGCTTTGCCTCCAGTTACAGCCTTTCCAGCAAGCCAAACAGGAATAGAAACAATTATCCAAAGTATAATTAGCCCTACTATAGTGTAAAGTATGCCCGGAAAAGACACATCAAAACCAGCAATAATCAATTAAAAAACCTCAAGTTATCGTAAGGTAGAAGCTTCAATTAAAGGTTGCTGTTTTAGGTTCTGTTAAGCTCTTAAAGGAAAAATTTTTCTGTCAAGTTTTCTGGGATTTCTTTCGGTATTTTTGTCATGTTTAAAGTCGTAGGGTTACTTGGCAAGATATGTAGTATAAATTGGTTTTTTTAGCTGTGTGACGGCGCAGTCACATTGTTATATATCATGAAATGGCGCGGTTAATAATAACCGTGCAGAAAGAATAAACCTAAATGAGTGAAGTATTGGTTAGCTTAGACGTAGGCGAATTATTCTCTTTCTTCCCGAATTCTTTGTTTGCATTTAAGTTAACTACTGCGCGCCATTAGTTTCAAGGGCGATAAACCTTCCTGCTAATTTTCAGGTTACAAAATCATCGTTCTAACGGTTCAGTTAAGTATCGCGCGATATGGATTACTTCGACTATTATCATCTATCTATCTTTTCAATTTTACCTCTATTTATCACGCATTTCTCAATTTTGTACCACTTTTAGAAAATAAAGAACCAATTTTTTCGACAGAAAAATCGTCAAATTTCATTTCATCATCTAAAGGTCATATTATCGCCAAAGTCATTCCAAACAGATTTTAGGAAAAGTCGGTATTATAATTTAAGCAAAGTACCTAAGATGTGAATGATTAGGATAAGGATGAATGCAGTTGTCATCGTGATGTGCAAGTATTTAAGATACTTTTTTGAACTCTGCCATATATTAAACCTGTAAAGAATACCTGTCACCACAAGAACAAGCAAAGCGATGAATAATGCCATTCCTATTCCTATGCGTGTCACAGTTGCCGACTCATACCAGAAATGAACAGAAATAAGCATGAAAGCAAATAAATTACCGAATATATGTAATCTTAATAATGCTTTCATTCGCAAAGGACGACGCTGTTTTACAACATAATAGATTGGCGTAACAAATGCAATCCATAAGCCCCCTATC
>PLSP01000125.1 GCA_003165195.1 Candidatus Bathyarchaeota archaeon
ATCTAATCACGTCACCTGCCAGAACGCCCAATCCCCCACTGTAGGTTGGTATGCTATTGTTTATGCCGATTTCCATCGAGAAATAAGCAATTTTGGCGCCTTCGATGAAACTGCTCATGCAGTACTCACTGTCAAAATAATATTGCCCAGACAAAAAATTCGCCGTAAACTGAGCTTTAGATGGATCTAACGGCATTCCACAAACAGGATCCTTAACAGACATAAAAACAAAAGCCTCACTATGATAAAGTGCCACCTTCGCAAATAATTAGCTTTCGTTAAGCCAAAAATGCGTTTTCGAACGCTTTATTGTTTGAGCCCAGCTGAGAAAACAATGCGGTGCGTGACTTCTGCGGGACCCCGTCACGAATCGTTCAAGTTATTGGTAGCTATTTTAAAACTCATCTGCGAGGGCCTTTTCAGATTCTTCACTTCCAAGGATTTATTATGATGCCAAATTCGTATATTCGTTTGCACGCGCAGGCGCAATTAACATCATCCCCAACTATCACGGACGCAGTATTACGCAATTATGTTTGGCTGCCATAATTGTTGAAAGCATAACCCGATATGAAAACGCTATAATCACAGTTTCAAGGCTACTCAGCAATTATTATGGCCAGAACGACATTTGTCTTAGCGGTCCAACAATTGCCGAGAAACTAAAATCGTTTTCTTCGGCGAGTGTTGGGTTAAACCAATATCTATATAAGCACGTAAGCACATATTGACTTATGTTTATAAGCTGATAAGCGAAAATGTGAATGAAAACGAAAACTAAAACAAGATTGGAATTTGGCGTTTGGCAGTTCGCTTATTGGAAATATGCTTGACACGCGGAACCGGGCACAAAAAAATCTACATTAAAGCAGGCGATCAAATATGAGTCGAATTAGTATAGATCTCCCAGATGAGTTGGAAAAGCAGCTTAGAATTAAAACAGTCGAGAGGTTCGGCGGAAAAAAAGGCGACCTGTCCAAAGCGGTCGAAGAAGCAATAAAAACCTGGGTCACTAAGAAAGAATAATCTGCAACTCTTATTTATCCCGCACCGAAATAAAACGGCAACACTAATTTTACAAAAGGACTTTTTTTCGGTCCAATAATAACTCAGGTAACAATTGAGATAATCATGTTCTCAGAATTCTAATAATAAACTAATTAATTGAGGTATAAAAAATGATAGAAGAACAAAAAGTAACAGTGAAAGAAATATCAAAAGCTGCCGTTGCAGCAAAACCCGTAAAATATGTTCCTGCTAAACACATTCATGAAGCTCATGTTCAGTTGACCTTTGAGTTTGAGCGCGGGGAACTCCTTTCAAACTTAACGCTTCTTGAGGACCACGCGCAGGAGTTTCAATGCCCATACTGTATGGAGAAACACTTGAGCAAGGTAATTGGTTACGCCGAGGAAATCGCGGAAGGCCGTGAAGGCGACGAAAAAACAATGGAAGCACTCGCAGATGACATGAGGACAATCCGAAGTGAAATAGTAAAATTCAAAGGCAAAGAAACGCCAGACAGCAAATACCAGCCATACGTGGAAGCGTTCCGCAAATGGCGGCGTAAACTTCAAGGTGTAGCAGAACACAGCCACGAATCCGCCCACATTTCAGTTGGAAAATAGACAAGAATCTATAGTACCACAGCATCCTCCGCTAAGGCCCCAATTTTTGGGGACAGAGGAAGAGGTGCATCTGATTTGTTCCATTTTTTAGAACAAATAAAAAAACATAAAAATAATAAATGCAAGATGCGGGGTTCAATGCAAGTGAAATCTATGCTCAAATTTATTGACATTGCTCGACAGATTGAGCGTTTGAATGGACTCATTATCGAAAAAATAAACATTGGAGGCAATAATAAGCAAGTGCAAGAAGAAATGACTATGATAGAAACAATTAATTCCGCAACTGGGGGAAAAATTAGCCTCTTATCGTTTGATTTCTGCAGAAAAAGCAACGTATACCGCTAGAAAAGCTAAGGACGCCTAACTACACAAGTGGAGTGTTCTGGGTCTTTCAGATAGAGCCTCTTACATAGGTTCCATTGCTAAATCGCTTCGCGTTATCTTTTCTGTCCATTATCATTAAACTAGTCGTTACTTGTTGCTCTACGTAATGGGTTCTTCTTGTATCACAGTTTCAGTCCTCTCATTTTTTCAATTGGACTGACTTTGACGTTGTAACAATTCGTAATAAACTCGGGTATTCTTGTGCTCAATGCTCTACACCAAGTGCTTCCCAGATTTCGTCGGCTAAAGTTTTGTTGGACAGTTGGCGCAAAACGTCAGATGCAACTAGAATTCCCGCCACTCCTCCGCTCTCGGTGACTGGAAGCCGTCTTATCCTACGTTCACCCATAATTCTGGCAGCTTTCTTCAAGGTAACATTAGCGTTGATTGTTATAAGAGGCGATGACATGACCTCCGAAACTGGGGTAGTGTGCGGCAGGTTTTTTGCGATGACTCTTATAACAAGATCTCTCACGGTTACGATGCCAACAGTAATTTTGCCATCAACAATCAGCAAACTACTATAACCAGACTCATTCATGAGGTTAGCAGCTTCCAAGACTGTCTGGTTCGAACCTATATTTACGACAAGTTTCATTATCTCTTTAACTGTGCGCATAGTCTTCGTAATACACAGGTTACCAAAAATAAGGTTTTCTATGGCACACAACAGTCAGAAAAACTATCAAGAGAGAAATCAATTTAATACTCTCAAATAAACAAGGTATCATAAATGAGTATAATAGTGACGGTAAATGGATTTGGCAGATCTAGACGCCTCTCGCGTCGAGCAACTATAGAAAGAAAAGCTGGGTTTCTGAACCTGCCCCAAAACGCTTAAGACTCAATTTCCTTTAATTACCATGAAGGCGTGAGAATGGCGAAGTTTCTAACTTTAGACGATGTGGAAGTTAAGAACAAAGTAGTACTTGTTAGAGTTGACTTCAACTCGCCCATAGACCCCGAAACCAAGAAAATTATAGATGACTCTAGAATTCGAGCGCATGGAGAATCAACAATAAAAGAGCTAACGGAAAAAGGGGCAAAGGTTGTCGTTTTGGCGCATCAAGGACGGAGGGGTGATTCAGATTTTATACCCTTAAAACAACATGCTGAAATCCTTGCTAAGGTTCTGGACAAACCTGTCAAATACGTAGATGACCTATATGGAGAAAAAGCAAAAGAGGCAATCAAAGAATTGAAGAGCGGAGACGTCCTCGTTTTAGAAAATGTTAGAATGTACGATGCGGAAACTGAAGAAGGAACGCCTGAAGAACAAGCAGAAAAACCACTGGTAGTTAATCTTGCACCTCTAGCCGACTTGTTTGTAAACGACGCCTTTTCAGCAGCCCACAGAGCACAAGTATCAATCATAGGCTTCACAACCGTGTTACCAAGCGTTGCGGGACGCGTAATGGAAAGAGAGCTTAAGTCCTTGAGGAAGATTTTGGAAAAACCAGAGAAGCCATGCATATTTATTTTAGGCGGAGCAAAAGCAGATGACTCACTTGAAATTTCAAGCTACGTATTAAACAATGGAATAGCAGATTTTGTACTCACAGGCGGAGTTGTTGGCCACGTTTTCCTAGTGGCAATGGGCTTTGACTTGGGCAAACAGAACATGTCTTTCTTAGAGAACAAAAATTTCACAGACATAGTATCAGGCATAAAAGAACTCATGCAAAAGTATCCAGATAAAATCAAAGCTCCAAAAGATTTGGCCATAGAAGTCAACGGAAAAAGAAAAGAGATTTCTGTTCATGAACTCCCAACAGATTTTCCCATATTTGATATTGGAACAGAAACAGTAGAGGATTATATCCAGATAATTAGGGTTGCAAAGTCAATCGTAGTCAGCGGGCCAATGGGCGTTTTTGAAAATAGCGAATTTATCTTCGGAACGAAAAGAATTTTTG
>PLSP01000024.1 GCA_003165195.1 Candidatus Bathyarchaeota archaeon
ACTCTGTCAGCGCCCGCTTTCTAGCATAACCTATGCATGGGGGCTACAGCTATTTCTAATTCAGTCATCTCGACTTCTCCGTAGCTTCTTTTTCTCATTAAGTCAATATTTAGCCTTTGCGGTTAAAAGGTCAACCAAAAAGTGTTTAAATACAACTGGTAATTATTAAGAAAAAAACTCGCTCACGAAGTTATGCAGACAATAACTACGCCAAACCAAAATTCGATCAAAAGTCTTTAAATCATCAAAAAAAGCAGTCAAAATTCAACTAAACTTTGAAAAAATTAGAAAATTGTTGTGTTCATGAATTTTTGCGCTAAGTTTTTTCTACAGTTGGCTTTCTCATGTTCCACACAAACAGTATCAGAGCCACGATTAGAAGGATAAACCCTATCCAATATATTACTAAACCTACGCCTTCCCCCGAATGGGCACGCGCAATTGTTGCTCCAACGAGCACTAAAATAATTCCAAGAGCATCTAGAAGAATAGCAACAACTTGGTTGCTAGTTGCATAAAATTGTTTTTCGGTCATTTAAAAAACCAGCATTTTAAAGCTAGCCCTATTTTATATTTAAATTTATTGTTTTGCAAAACTTCGGAAGTTAAAAAGAACATACAAACGTCCAGAAATCACCACAGAATACTAGACCCTCGCTGTTTTCTTGAGCTTTCTAGCGATGATTACGTTTTTCTGGGAAAAGAAAGTTATAAAAACGCTCAAATTGAATTAGTAGCGCTGAGAAAATGAAGTTCATAGATGCGCATGTTCACCTCTCGGATACAGAGTACACAGGACACATAGACGAGTTGATAGCAGATGCAAAAGCTGCGAGCGTAGCGGCGCTTGTAACCAATTCAATGGATCTCAAAACATGCAAAAATGACATAGCTCTTGCACAAAAATATCCTGAGTTGGTTTACCCTGCCCTTGGAATCCATCCATGGAATGTAAACGTGCTCAGTGAAAACGAGTTGGAAGAAACCATCAATTTCATCCAAGCGCAAAAGGGCAAAGTTAAAGCCATAGGGGAAATCGGTTTAGACTACAAATACGAAACCATCTGGGAGAAGCAAATGATGGTTTTTGAGAAGATGCTTCATCTAGCTGAAACCCTGGAGCTCCCCGTAATTATACATTCAAGGGGAACAACTGACAAAGTAGTTGACATGCTGCCCTCATACAATCTTAAACGTGTGTTACTTCACTGGTTCAGTCACCCATTGAGCGCACTTGCCAAAGCAATTGACAACGGGTACTTCATCACAGAAGGTCCCCCTGTAACTTACTCAAACGGCATCCGCGAAGTAGTAGAGCAAGTACCGCTGACTAACTTTTTAACCGAAACAGATGGCCCAGTAACCTATTGGAAACGACCCTACAGTGGACAATTAACGAAGCCATCGTTCATTCGCAATGTGGTTGATGCGGTGGCTGAAATCAAAAAGATGCAGATTGACGCGGTTGCGGAGCAAATAGCCAAAAACTTTGAGGCTTTCTTTAATCTAAAACTCGAGTAGCCACATATTTTGGGCTGTTAATAGAAATCTCGCCGTTTTACCGCGAAGTTAATTTGAGCCGTGAGCCGTAACCTTAAATTAATCCCTGTTCTCTATTGACATTTGCTCTTGCGCTTTTAAGCGTCGGACACTAAAACTTACACGACATTTGAGGAACTGAGATTTGGGAAAAGTAAAAACTGATCAAGTTAAACGAGCAGGCAAAGAACTGATGCATCGCTTTCCAGAAAAATTCACTAGCAACTTTGATGAAAATAAAAAGCTAGTTGACACATTAACGCAGGGAACGACTACTCGGGTGCGAAACCAGATTGCGGGATACATAACCCGTACAATCGCGTTAGCTCAAGCCGGAACAGAAGTTGAGTCTCCTGTTGACGACGACGAGGAATAGTTAGTTAGTTTTGGGAATAGAAAGTATGATGGATGGGTATAGGAAAGGGTGGGCGGTACGCTACCTCCGCGAGGCAAAAGCCGAGTTGGAAGCAGCGCGGAAAATCCCGTATATGGCGCCTGGCTTAGTTTTAGAGGCAATCCGTAAAGCGCGTAACGCCATCTATTACAGTCTCGGTGAACCTGCTTTCATTGAGATACTCATTCGAGAAGAAGTGCTTAAGAACCCAAACACAAGCGATTCACTTTTGCGTTTTCTAATGGAGATTGAAAGCATCATACAACAGATTTCGCAGTTGGAAGAAGTCAACGAGGACGCAATGATGAAGCAGGCAGACTCCATAGTTGATATAGCAACTGACATTGTCGAAACCATGACTTCAGAAAAATTCCAGAACTTTTAGTTTTTTCCAGTCAGAGACACACAAAATTTAACCCATACCACTTCTATATTTTAGGCTGACAAAACATGCCCTTAACGATAAAATTCATTGGCGCATTGCGTCACATTTCAGGCAAAACGCAGTTAACCGTCAATTTCCAAGAAGGAACAGTACTAAAAGACTTGATTGAGAATCTGAGTAAAGAGACGCCGTCATTAAAGAAAACCTGGGGTGACCAGCAACTAAACGACGCAAGATCAAACTCGCTAGTGCTAGTTAACGGCAGAGAAATCAGTGTGTTGAGCGGTTTAGAAACCAAATTAAGCGACGGCGACGAAGTGGTTTTTATTCCAGTTGTCCACGGCGGCTAAGCAATGATCACAATGACCAGCGATTTTGGTTTAAGAGACCCATATGTTGCGGAAATGAAAGGAGTAATTTTAACAGTAACCCCAACAACAGCAATAATCGATATTACACATGAGGTTGAAAAATTTAATGTCCGCATGGCTGCTTTGATATTAGCTTCTGCCGCGCCATACTTTCCTATTGGCACTATTCACTTGGCGGTTGTAGACCCTTGTGTTGGCACCGATAGGCGCGCCATCGTTATCCAAACCAAAAGGAACTATTTTGTTGGACCCGACAACGGTATCTTAATGCTATCCGCACAAAGCCAAGGGATAAAGCACATCTACGAAATTTCAAACCCAAACTTCATGCTTCCAAAAACCTCAAACACGTTTCATGGAAGAGACATTTTTGCACCCGCCGCAGCTCATTTAGCGATAGGAGTTAAACCAAACAATTTTGGGCAGGAAATAAGAAACCCCGTGACTCCGACGTTTTCACCAGTTGAGCAAAATAACAGCGATTTAATCGGCGAAGTGCTGCATATTGACGGCTTCGGCAATATTGTAACAAACATAAAGGAAAAAGACATGCACCACACTGAAAACTTGAAGATAGAGTTTTCTACGGTTTCTTTGACGGTTAGATTTGGCAAAACCTATGCTCAAGCAGAGCCTAATCAGCCTATTGCGGTAGTTGGAAGCCAAGGGTTTGTAGAAATAGCAGTAAATCAGGGCAATGCAGCAGAAAAATTTGAGGTTAAAGTTGGAGATAAAATCGTGGTTACTGCCGCTTGAGGCGTTCAACGACTTTTTCTATTACGTCCACAGGGTTTTCTAGTTCAGCAAGTTTTTTTGCAACTTCGAATCTTAAGCCGAGGTATTTTTCGGCATAGGAGGGCACTTCCTGCTCGGTTGTGGCAAACAATGGAAAGCCCTTTTGGGCCAGATATTGGTTGACGTTTGTTTTAGCCATCTCAGAGATAGCGATGCTGGGCACACCAAGAAGAGCAGCTTCCCTGCAGATGGTTCCACCGTAACCTATAACCAAGTCGGCATTCGCCACCAGGTTCAACGAATCCACAAGTCCTTCTTTTCCATGAAAAGCTTTGTTGCCAGCGTTGTACCTTTGAATATAGTGAACTGTACCTAACTCGGCAAGTTTCTGCGCCATAACTTGAGCGCTGTCATGATGATCTGCCGCGTAGGCAGCTTTGGTTTCCACTTGCCTGACAACTATCAAGGGCTTTTTTAAGTTGCTTATTTTTGTTGGCTTGAAGTTTTTAATCCAAGCTACCTCGTCAACACCTTTAAATTGAACAATATTTTTGGCGCAATACTGGGTTGCGAAGCTTTCAGGAAGGGCTTCAGACACGACAACAGTGTGGGCAAACGGTATAGTAAGCCTGTTGGTTGCATAAGCGTATGGAGTGTCTGCAGTTAAAATGATGGGAATACCTAAGCCAAAAGCTGTTCGGCAAAGCTCAACGGATTGGTGGGCTATGGCTATGTCGGGAAGGTTGTCTTTGAATAGTTTGGAGAACGCTATTACACGTTGGGAGCTTTCCTCCAGCCTTGAATAAAGTGTTGATGGGTCGTATTTGCCGATGACCAGGGGTTTTTCGCCGAGGAGTTGAGCAAGCGGCAACGTATCTGGGTGTTCACGGGTGGTAAAGATGAATTCGTGCCCTCGCTGCCTTAACCGCTGCCCGATCGCCGCTCCGTATCGAATGTGTTTGCCGGTTCCGGCGTCATACCAAATCCTCATTTGTTCACCCTACACCTTTCCGCAATGAAAGCTTCGCGTTTGGCCTCGTACTGCTCAAGCGTCATCACAACTCTTGCTGGAACGCCGCTGACCACTGTTTTGGCTGGCACGTTTTTTGTGACTACGCTGCCTCCGCCTATGACGGCTTTCTCGCCCACGACGACGTCAGGAAGAATGGTTACGCCTCCCCCGATTTGGGCACCGTCTTGTATGACTGGCGGCGTTAGAAGACTACTTTTAGGATACTTGTCGTTTAACAACGAGCTGTTGGGCGCGATAAAAACACCGTCGCCGAGTATGCACCCGTTTGAGATGGTTACGTGGGCTTGTATGTTGCAGTTTTTTCCGATTTTGACTTCTTTGCCGATATCGCAGAAACTTCCGATGATGGTGCCGTCACCGATATTGCTGTTGTCACCAATCACAACGTAGTTCCAGATGGCGCAGCCTGCACCAATTTTCACGTTGGCACCTGTAACAATGCCTATACCTCTTTTTTGATTCAGCATAGACTGTCCTTGCGAGGTTCGGATTTAAAAAGTTTTAACGTAAACTTTGCTGTCTAACAATAGCAGGAAGGTGACTAAACAAAAGATAACCGCTTAACAATTATTAGCTACTTAATACTGAGGTGTGAGTTTATGTTTTTTTCAATTCTTTTGAGTTGATTTCTGAAAGATTTTGTGCATTTGCAGAGCGTATTTTCGCCATGACAAAGTCTCCCTAACATAATCCGCCGCATTCTTTCCTATTTTGTTGCGCAGCGTAGGGTCAGCTGTGAGGGTCTCGACTTTTTTTGCTATTTCCTCTGGCTTTCCATGGTCAACAAGCAACCCGTTAACGTTGTCCTCTATAATCTCAGCTACCCCACATCCCCTAGAAACAATTACTGGTTTACCGGAAGCCATCGCTTCGACCGCTGCTAATCCCCAAGTTATTTGCTGAGGAAAAAGAAACACGTCGCAGGCAGCGTATACTTCAGCTAGATCTTTATCGCATTTGCTGCGGATAAACAGCACCCTGTCTTCTACGCCAAGTTTTCTACAAAGCGCTTTTAACTCATCTTGCGGACCCGCCCCGTCAAGGACAAGTTTTACGTTACTGTGGTTTTTGGACAAATATGAGAGTGCTTTGATGGAGTTAGATTGGCGGTTAGGTGCAAAATTGGCAACATGAAGTAGAACAAAATCGTTTTCCAAATTGTACCTTGCTCTGGCCGCCCTCCCCGAAACTCCTTGGAGCTTCTCCAGATCCAAGCCCGTCCGAACCACTGTGGACGACCTGTCGTAAACGCTTCTGACTAAGCCCTCAGCAACATGTGACAAAACGACTATTTCGTCAACATACTTCACCGTCGTTTTGTCCCAGACTTCGAATAGCGGCCAACTCATCTTTTTCCTTACACCCACTCTTTTAGTGGCAAACCACGTTGGGGGTTCATTGCACATCCAGACAATTGGGATTTTCAATCTTTGTTTTGCAGCAAACGCTGCCCATTCAGATGGGGGATTGTGGTTGTTGATTACGTCAAAGCCTTCCGGAATCATCCGCCCCAACCTAATCATGGCGGGAAGCCCTGATGTGTAAAATTGGTGGACTGCGATTTTTTGAAGTTGATTGCGTACGTTTCTGCCACCGACCGCTTCATCAAAATAAGCGTCCAAATCGTTTCTAAAAGGAATAAGACTTGTGTGAGGCAAAACGTTAACGGTTACTTGTTTGAGCAGCTCGGGGTAACATGTTTTTTGGTTAACCTGTGGCGTAAAAATCTCAACGTGGTTACCAAGTTTTTGCAGTTCAATTGCCAATGTTAAAATTTGCCGTTCCGCACCGCCGCGCCCCCAAAGAGGCGTATGGATCATTGCAATTTTCATGGCTGATTCACAAGTTGTGTCTTATGAAAGCAGTTTAAGTTTATATATTTTGAACCTTTAGTATCAACTCAGCTTTGCTTGGTGGGCCAAAAGTGAAGAAAATTGAAACTGCAGTCATATTGGTCGGAGGCGCCGGTTTACGCATGCGCCCTTTTACCGAAGACATGCCTAAATGCATGGTTCCCATTAACGGCAAACCCTTGGTCCACTGGACCGTATCTTGGCTGAAAAGCTGGGGTTTCAAACACTTGGTGTTTGGTGTCGCATACCGCAAAGAAGTAGTCATTAATTATCTAAAAGAAAACCCTCAGGATTTGAAGATAGATTTTAGCGAGCACACAGTTGAGGGAGAAACCGGCGAAGGATTCCGCCTTGCTATAACCAGATTTGTAAAAGAAGAAGATTTTTTAGCTATGAATGGCGATGAAGTCACCAGTTTAGATTTGGAGCGCCTCAGAGAACAACATTTAAAAAATAAACCTGTCGCAACAATTTCTGTTGCACCGATGCGTTCACCTTTTGGGATACTTGAACTTGAAGGTGACGATGCTGTATCCTTTAAAGAAAAGCCTGTGATTGAAAACAAGTTCGTAAGTATAGGCGTATATGTTTTTAACCAAAAAATACTTAAGTATATCCCAGAAAATGGCTCCATCGAGAAGACAGTGTTTCCTTTACTTGTCGAGAAACGCGCTTTGAAAGTGTGTAGACTCAAACCAGAAGAGTTATGGTTAACTATTAATAGCGTTAAGGAATTATCTGTTGCTGAAAAAGAATTCGCTAAGCTAGGAAGAATACAGAAATGACTCGCGCCTTAATTACTGGAATCATGGGTTTCATAGGCAGTCACTTAGCTCAGAAACTCGTCAACGAAAACATTGAAGTCTATGGTGTCGTTCGAAGAGTGGCTAGCCGAAATATGGAAGTTATTCACAATTTGCTTTCTGACACTACATTAATTTCAGGCGACGTTTCGGATTATGTTTCTATTCGGAATGCAGTCAAGACAGCTAATCCCGACGTGATTTTCCATTTAGCGGCACTCTCGCCTGTACGTGATTCTTTTGAGCGTCCGTTTGAATATCAACAAGCTAACTATATTGGAACAATGAATATTGCACATTCATTGCTTGAGCTTCAAGATCCACAAACTAGAAAACTCATTGCTGCTTCAACAGCTGAGGTATACGGAACACAACCTAACGAGCCACTAAGAGAAACCCTGCCTCTGCATCCTTCAAGCCCTTATGCAGTAAGCAAAGCTGCCGGCGACTTGTACTTGCAAATGATGTTTAATTCTTTCAACTTGAAAGGAACCATATTGCGCCCAACAAACTCTTATGGCAGGAAATTTGACGCAAGCTTCTTGGTTGAGTACACTGTAACCCAAATGTTGAAAGGCCAGAAAGTATACGTTGGCTCTCCTGACTCAGTAAGAGATTATATGTACGTTGATGACCACGTTAACGGTTACTTGTTGTCAATGAAAAACGCAAAAGCTAATGGTCAAGTTTACAATGTGGGAACTGGCATCGGCGTCAGCAACAAAGAGCTCGTTACTATGATCGCTGATAAGGCAGGCTTCGACAAGAAGAATCTGATTTTGGGTTCATATCCACCTGGCTACCCCTACAGACCATTAATTTCTGATCAGACATCAATAGTTATGGATGCAACGAAAATAAGAACCGAACTCGGGTGGAAGCCGACCGTGTCCCTTGACGACGGAATCGACAGAGTAATTTCATATTTCCGAAAAGCCAAGGCAAATAGCGGTCAAAACTGACATAAACGCCTTTTTTCTTCAAAGAGGCAAAAAGTTATGAGGGCTAAATAATGCTCTAAGCGTACTGGATTGCTGAACCTATGAAGATCGCTTTGATTAACACTCCGCTGGTTGGACGTGGTGGCGGCCAAAGGCAAATTTTGAAATTAGCCGTTGAACTTCAACGGTTCGGGCATGAAGTAGAAATTTTTACAAGCGCACTTAACAAAGAAAAATGTTATCCGGATATGATAGAGAAATTAAAGGTAACTGTGATTCCGCATCCTCTAGGCAGGAAAATGCCAAAAATGTTTATCCCTTCAGAGATTCTGCAGAAATCGAACGTTGACGAAGAAAGCGAAGTTGCGGGGGCAACTTCTTCCTTGCGTAGTTGGATGCGGAGAGCTATTGGGAGACAATTTTACACCATACCTTACGAGTTTCCATCCATGATAAACATAGGTAGAAAGATACCCAAAGGCTTCGACGTAATCAACAACCACAATTTTCCATCAGAATGGGCAGCTTTCACTGCAAAAAAGAGATTAAACGTCCCAGTTGTATGGATGTGTAATGAACCCCCAATTTGGTTTTATACGCCCGAATCAAGAAGGGGCTTGCGCAAGATTAATTGGCCAATTTACGAAATAATAGATAAAACTGCAGCAGATTACATCGATGAGATTTTAGTTTTGTCAAAAATTGCTCAAGACCATGCAGACAAAGCCTATCACCGATCATCTAGGATTGTTAGAAGCGGTGTAGATGTTGAACATTTTCATAATGCTTCAGGAAAAGATATCCGAGAGAAATATGGATTGGAGAAAGACTTTGTTTTGTTGCAGGTCGCCAATTTCCAACTTAGCAAAGGGCAAGTTCACTCTATAAAGACACTTTATGAACTTTCCAAAAAATATGACAGAGTAAAGCTGATTCTTGATGGCGGTGGCCCAAAAGAAGATTTAGTAAAGTTAACGGAAAAATTAGGCGTCAGAGACAAAGTGATTTTTCTACATACTAACGATGATCAAGAGCTTGCAAAGATTTACGCTGCCTGCGACGTGTTTCTTTTTCCTGAACAGGTAACGTGGGGATTAGCATTAATTGAGGCAATGGCTGGGTCAAAACCCGTTATAGTCTCCAATAAATGTGGTGCATCAGAAATTATTCAAACCAACGTTAACGGAGTAGTTTTTGACCTATCACATCCAGACGAGATACCCAAACTTGTGGAGGGGTTGATGAACAACGCTGAATTGCGAAGAAAAATCGGGGAAAAGGCATACGAATACGTAAAAAGCCATTTGTCCTGGGAAAAATATGCTAGGGCGATGGAAATAATCTTTGAAGAGTCAATCTTGAGATTTAAACAAAAAACCAGTTAGATAATAGAACACAAATTCCGCCATGCTTTTTTGTAGTTTTTTTTGCGCTGTTTATATAAATAGCAAATGTTCTTTAGATATTCCAGTTGAAGTCTAAATTCTCTCCTGGGAATGGCATGATTGGCAAAGTTGATTTGGTGATGTGGACTAAAAACGGCGCGCAAACGTTGCCAGCAGTACTCAAAAGAATAAGCTTAGTTATACCAGCAGAATTTGTAGGTAAAAAAATAATCGTTGACGATGCAAGTACCGACGAAACCACACGCATCGCCAAGTCTTTCGGGTGGCAGGTAGTGCCCAACAGAGGAACTGGAATAAGCGACGGCGCAAACACCGCCCTCCAACAAGTCACTTTAGACTACTTTGTTAGCTTCGAACAGGACCTTTTGCTGGCTCAAGATTGGTGGCAAAAAATCACGCCTCTGATGAAAGACCCTAAAGTCGCCGTTGCGTCAGGTATGCGTTTTGCTGACAAGCCGATCGGCGTTAAAAAAATGCAAGAATACGTCGGACGGAAGTATCGCGGTGAGGCAAAATTGTCCCCATGGCTCAAGTCAAGAGACATGTCTGCATTTACATTGGGCAAGACATTAGACAACACTATTTACAAAACACGGGTTATTAGAGAACTCGGCGGCTTTCCAAAGCTGCAAGTTAACGCGGGAGTCGACACTACGCTAGCCTACGAAGTTAGTGAGGCAGGCTACCATTGGATTGTCAATTATAACTTGCAGTCAATTCATTTACGCAAGGGGCTAAAACAAGAGCTGAATCACCAATATTTCTACGGGCAACAACTCTATGCGATATGGCACAAAATTGGAGATAAGCGTCCGCCCGTGACAAAGATTGGTGTCATCCGTCGGTTTGTCATGTCGCCTTTTACCGGCTTATTTATGGCGTTCCAAACAAGAGAACCGTCTTTAATTTACATTCATCCACTAATTAGATTCTACTATATGAAAGGGCTTCTTCAAACCACCAAAATATAGGGTGCTTCAATTTTAAGAATTTCAAAGGTTCATTTAACTCACGGGGTAACCCCGTTTTTTCAAATGGCTTCTGGTTAATCTTCACATTGAGTGCAAAAAGCGGAAAAAGCCTATAATGATGCTTGTAGACTCTTTAATTAAATTGGAGATTTAACCGTAGTGGCAAATGAGCAAGCCGTTATAAAGATAAGGCTAGATGTGGATTACGCCTATCCCTCAAGAACAAAGAGCTTCGCGTACTTAGCCTTGGGAATCAAGAAAAAAACCGGCAGAGACTACCTTAAAAACTCTAAAATCATAGCCAAAATGGTTAATGAGTCTCCAAAACAAGTTATGGCGTACTGGTTTTTTACGCCATTCACAATTCCAGACAAAAAACTGCTCGCTTTGCTTGATCCACAGAGACACGAAGTTGCACTCCATCTAGTAAATGACGCCTATAGAGAATGGAAAATACTGGAAAACGAAACCTACCGAACGGTAAAATACTACAGTATCCATGGGACCTCACGAGTCTTTGCTCAACTATTATGGGGACGAAAGTTCGGGCAAAAGCAAGCAAAAGTTCCCAGCGATTTCCCTTTAAAATCCTTCCATGATTTTACGACTTACAGTTTAGATGTTGGACGCCACGAAGAAGGAGCAGATTTCATTAGGGAACATGCAGAAGGATTGATTCAAGATAAATTGGTACTGGCAATCCATCCTGAATGGCTTTTTAACAAAGGAAGAATCAACCCGCGAGGCCCATATTATGATGTTTTAAAGGATATTTTAGATATTGACCATGACTTTGGGTCTCTGCATGTAAAAAAGAGAGCCTCCGTCAAAATAGCTCACAACGTCCAAGAATACGAAAGAAACCTTAACGTAACCGACGCTTTCATTGAAAAATTGTGGGAAAGAAGCATAGACATTTTCACGTTTTTGGAAAGGAAATGGTGCTGTCCAGTCACTAATCCTCCGAGCACTTGGATAAAAACAGAGGACAACGTTGGTTTGTTGGATATAAAGGATTACGCCACTTGGTGGAGCGATGTTGGAAAGAAAACTCGAAATATGGTTCGTCGAGCAGAAAAAAGCGGTGTAAACGTCACGGTTGTCGAGCCAAGCGAGAAATTAGCAGAAGGCATCTGGAAAATCTATAATGAAACCCCGATCAGACAAGATAGAGCATTCTCACACTTTAAAGAACCACTAAAATCGGTTCTTGGAAACGTCATGGGAGCAAAAAACTCGATCTTTATCGGCGCATACCTACAAGGTGAACTTGTAGGTTTCATCCAACTATCCAACGGAGACGATGTAACTGTTATCGCCCAAATACTCGCTATGCAGAAACATTGGGATAAGGCTTTAAACAATGCGCTTCTCGCCAAAGCCGTTGATGTCTGTGCATCCAACGGCATACGTTGGCTCATGTATGGTCGAATAGGCAACCACCCTTCGCTTGACAAGTTCAAAGAAAGCAATGGATTCATTAAGTTTCCAATAACACGATATTACATCCCCCTAACGAGAAAAGGCAAAATAGCTATGCGACTATGTTTACATAGGGATGTTAAAGATGCTTTGCCGCAGTTTATCAAAAATCCGCTTATCCCCACTTTGAACTGGGTGAGCAGGAACAAAGTACGCTTAAGACGCCAAAAATAGTGTCAAAAAGTTTTTGACCCAAAATACTACATTAAGGCATTTAGAACCTTTTTTGAGAAAGATAGAATGTTAACTTGATTACTTGAAGGCAGGTCAGGTGTTCGGGGCAATATTTTTCATCTACCAGCTTTTCGGTATATCTTTAAATCAAGGCGAGGTTATTTAATTTCAATAATCGCCTCACAAGGTTGAGCGTTGACTCCCATGGAGAAGGGAACTTTCACCATTCACAACCAAAACCATTGTTCCACAGCAATACAAAAGTGGGTCAGTTACGAAAAAGTTAGCTCAACTATGAGGACTGCATTTTTTTCTTTTCAAACAGCTGTAACGGTTAAAAACAAGAACAGCTTTTTCGGGCATAATCGCTGGCTAAATAGCAAAAAGGCAAAAAGCCTGATAGTTCTAGCGATTATTGCTGTTATGTTAATCTCTATTTTTGCTTTCTTGCCAAAACAAGATGAAAGCAAGGCTATTGTTCCACAAGCTACTGATAACCCGACAGCTATGGCAACAGCAACACCCTCTGTTACGGCAACCCCTAGTAAATCAGGAGGTTCAGTACTTTCAAGTTTGGGGCAGTTCATCAATTCTATGGTAGGTATTGCACCTACCCCTGTTCCCACCCCTAAACCGCCCGGAGTATTAGCGTCAGCTCAAACCATCAACAGTACTGTCTGGCGGGCGGTAGCGGCGAATGCGTGGGCTTATTTCCAACCAGATATTGGTGTAGATTCCACAACTGGGCTTCCTTTTGCAACTGCCCCTGTTTTCACCGATTGGGATTTAGGCGCCTATATTCAAGCGGTTATTGATGCCCAGAAAATAGGTCTGATAAGCAATCAAAGTGATTGGAGTTTTAATGCAAGAATGGATAAAGTTTTAACTTTTTTGGAAACTCGTCCACTTAATGCCACAACTAATTATCCATATCAATTCTACCAATCGACTGACGGACAAGATGACCATGCAGATTCAGATCAGTCAACGCAACCTATCGATCTTATTGACACGGGACGGTTGTTTGATGCTCTTAACAATCTTAAAACTTACGACGCTAACTTGACGTCTAGAATAAATAATTTTGTTTACAATGTTTACGGTAATAGAACAAACTATGCCGCTCTAGTTCCGCACATAAAGAGTGATGTTCTAACAGACAATAGCATTTACGCTTACTATTGTTGGAGTGGGTTTGCAAGTTTTTGGCCTAATAACCTTACTAATGTTCAAAGCACAATTCTCAACAATATTTTTTCTGCTGGAAATGTTACAGCATTAGGCAATGTTTCGTTACCTAAAGCAACTATAACAGGTGATCCGCTATTTTGTTCAGTTTTTGAACTTAACAATACTGATCCCAGGTTGATGGCTTTAGCAAATCAAGTTTTTTCAGCTTCTGAAGCGTATTATAATGTCACTGGTTATTATCGAGCTTTTGGTGAAGGACCAAATTTCACAGGCGGCTGGGAATGGGAATGGGTGGTTTTGCCTAATGGTCAAACTTGGATTCTGGACACAGCTGATTCAAATTCGTCCCCGATAGCGTATACAAAAATCGCAATGAGCTTTCTTGCTATTTATAACACAACTTATTCCCAGAACTTGTCGATTTTTCTTGAGAATACTCTTCCTACTCCCAATAACGGATATTTTGAGGGGGTTGATGACGCTGGGGAGGCACTTATGATTATAGGTGATCTTACAAACAGTTTAATCTTAGACGCCGCACTTTACGCCATACAGACTGGCCCGTAGGTCCAACTTTTTTGCGTCCAGTAACTAAAGATTTTGAGGTCCAAAGCAACCATGGCGCACTTTTTTTGGCGATAAAAAATAGAAATCTGCAGCATGCAGTTCTTACGAAAATACGATATGGTTAATAATGCTAAGGAGTCTTTTAAACAAAATAATTTAAGGTCGATTAACTTGGTCGAACATAAAAATGTGCTTGTAACCGGCGGAGCAGGTTTCATAGGTTCATGGCTCGTTGATGAACTGGTTAATAGAGGTAATAACGTTGTATCTGTTGACGATTTAAGTGGAGGTTTCCAATCTTACGTTAACGAGAAAAGCAAATTTATCAAGGTTGACCTTAGAGATAACCAAAAAGTCAGCAAAATCTTTGAGGAAGAAAAATTTGATACAGTTTTCCATTTAGCCGCTTATGCAGCAGAAGGGCAATCCATATTTTCACCAATCGAGATCAACGACATCAATATAACGCCTATGAATAACCTGTTAGTTGCCTCGGTAAACAACGACGTTCAAAAATTCGTTTTTACCTCTTCAATGGCTGTCTATGGAAACCAACAACCACCATTCAACGAAGATATGCCAACAATGCCTGAAGACCCCTATGGATGTGGCAAAGCTTACTGCGAAAGCATGCTTAAAATATTCTCGCATACCTATAACTTTGACTACGTAATTTTAAGACCGCATAATGTTTATGGACCTAGACAAAATCTTTCTGATCCTTTCAGAAATGTCTTAGGGATTTGGATAAATAGAATCATGAAGGAAAAGGAACCATACATTTTTGGAGACGGCGCGCAAGAACGAGCTTTTTCCTACATCGCCGACTTAGCGCCTGCAATCGCAAGGGCAGGATTTGAAAGCAAAGCTAACGGCCAAATAATTAACGTAGGAAGTAAGGAGGTCACAACAATAAATGAGGCATGCCAAGTTGTCTTAAAAGCCATGGGTAGCAAGCTCAAGCCTATTTACCTGGATAAAAGACCTGGAGAAGTAAAATATGCTTATTGCACGGTCGAAAAATCTGAAAAGATTCTCAATTACAAAACGGCTACTACATTATCGGAAGGTATCAAGATGATGGTCAAGTGGGCAAAAAAGGTGGGTCCACAAGAGCCAACTTATAGGTTGCCACTTGAGATAACTAAAAAAGCGCCTCAAGTATGGAAAGAAAAACTAGTTTAAATAAATCCCAGCAAAGAGCCTAATCTACAAGTCTATATTTATACTTGAAGGGGTGTGTCTGGTGGCTTATCCGCTTACCTATGTAGTCATCATTAATTGGAATGGCAAAGAGGTTTTGCGTAAGTGCCTTACTACTTTCTTGGTCAATACAAAAGGCCCGAACTGCCGATTAATTATAGTAGACAATGCAAGCACCGATGGGTCAATTGCGATGTTACAAGAAAACTTTCCCCACATTCAACTGATAAAAAACAAAGCTAACATGGGTTTCTCCATCGCAAACAATCAAGGCATCAAGATTGCTCTCGCAAATGGCGCAAAACAGGTTTTGCTCCTAAACAATGACATCGAAATCACCGACAACAAATGGCTCGAAACTCTCACTGAGATTTTGGAGTCTGACCCAAAGATCGGTATCGTAGGCTGCAAACTGCTCTATCCAGATGGAACAATTCAGCATGCTGGCGGAGTGATTAAACTGAGGGGTGCATACCACAGAGGTGATAGAGAAAAAGACGTAGGACATTATGATCAAGTTCAGTTTGTTGACTATGTCACAGGAGCTGCATTGTTGATTAAAGCGAAGGTTATACGGGAAATTGGGCTCTTAGACGAAGGGTTCTCGCCCATTTACTGGGAAGACTGTGACTGGTGCGTCAGAGCAAGATTGTACGGATACAAAATCGCTTACACCCCGAAACCAGCCCTCATCCACCATTGCGGTAAGGATACAGCCAAATTTGGCAGCATCAAAAAATATTTCATCATTAGAAAAAGCACCATTCGATTCATTCTTCTAAACTTCCAACTGAAAGACATAGCAAAACGTTTAGTTTTGTTTGAGACAAAAGCGGCTATGGCATGTATAGTTGGGCGTAACCATAAGGGACCGTTGCCTTTCAGCCTTAGGTCAGATGCCTCAATCCGATTGACGCTTTTTGTAAATGAATGGTTACCTAGCATTAGAGACTTGAAAGGCATAATTGTATTGAGACGTCAGAGATTCATGTTTGGTGAAAAATTGAATCTCTAACTTGCCAAACTACCTTACTTTATGGTAGATACTTGCAGGTTGGCTATCTATCAGTTTTGCCCTAAATCTTGCAAGACCTGACTTGCCCAGTCCTGCCTAACGTTTCTCTTTCTTGTTCGTTGACCAAATAGCTCTTCTAAAACCCCGTAGCTCTACAGCTATGTTAATTTTCTTGCAGTAAAATTCAGTTACCTCAAAATCCTTGTTTTTGTCACTAGATATTTATTTTGTAACCAGACATCCAATTCCAAATTCGATATGGGTTCCACCGGCTAATCGCTACAAAAAGAGGTGTTTCGCGAAATCACATTGAAGTTCATTTGGCATAAGGTCTAGCCAGAACCCCCAGGTACTTAAAAGCGATTTTTTTGAGCGTTAAAACTTCTTTTCAACAGTTCCTGTCTTCTAAAAGCTAAAACTGAGAAGTCTGAACGCTTAGGTGTTTCTTTTTCCAGTGTAAAGCCGGCTTCCTGGAATTTTGCCAAGACATCATCTCTTATTTTTAGTGAGTGTACCTCAATTATGTAATATTCGATTTGTCTCAATATTTCATCTGGAACCTTCACTAAGCTTTCTTCCGCTCCTTCGCAGTCAAACTTCGCCAAGTTTGCGCCACTTTCCATGATGACTTCTGAAACATTTCTAATATTTATTTCCATGCTTTTAGTGCCGCTAGAATGGAAACCAAACCCAGGGTCCGTTTCAGTGTAATAAATTATCTTTGTTCCCTTTTTGTCTCCAATTCCTGCTTCGTGGATTTCTGCATTAATGGAATTTAGAGAGATGTTTTTTTTGATCCACTCAATGTGGGCAGCAACTGGCTCATATATTATAATTTTTTTGGCTTTCTTTGACCAGAAATATGCTGCAGATTCGCCTTCGAAACCGCCCACATCAAGGACTACTTTGTCTTGACAATCACTTTCATATTCACCTGTCTTTAGTTCCTGAATACATATCAGCATCCCTGAAGATCCGACGACCGTAAATTTTCCGTTCGTAGCACAAAACGTGTCTTCCTTCACTTGGTTAATAACAAAATCGCCCATCAGATCTAAAATAACTGGCAAAAGGTGAGAAGTGCAGACTACGTCGCTTTTTTTATCGTCTTTTACCTTGAAAAGGTCATCGTCCATTTGGGTAACTGAATATTTCAACAGAAGTGGATACGCATCACGAAATACTCTGAACTGAGGCCAAGTTAGATTGCAAGTTAATCCGCTTCTAAACGTTAATCTTTTTCTACTTTTGTCAAGTTTCATCAATAATACTTTATAGGGACTCTTGGTTATTGTCAGCGTTTTCCAGATTACACTAATTTTGGGCATATGGTTTTTTCCTTGTTATTTAGCTTCTTTATTATCCTCATTCAAAAGCTAAAACATTTCTAATTTAAAATTTGAGTACAAGAATTAAGTCCGCAAAAAAAATTCTTAGACTCAGTTTTGATATAGAAGGTGCGAAAAACACTAAATTCAAAATTTTTTAAGAATAAATTCTTATGCCTGTTCATTAATTGAGGTTTGACGGGTGAAAAGAAATGCTCAGGGTGATAAGCCTTACATAAAGTAGGTATCCTAAGAGGCCCAAATCTTAACCCTTATGAAGGGCAATACCTCGAAAAACTACCGAAGTATGGTTTTCAACCGATTGGCATAACCACCTACGATAACACCAATAATTTTTCCGAAATTCATTTTCCAGTTAGAAAGGGGAACAATTTCAAGACTCTTACAAAAGGCAAGCTTACGCTATTTATGACTGCGGCAACTAAAGTGACTGGCTACAAGTTTTCATCTTGGAATCTCAAAGTTTATAACTTAAAGAAACTTACCTCAGACCTAGATGTTATCTACACTGCTGACTACTTCTACCCATTCACATTTCAGGCAATAAAGACAGGCATTCCCACGATAGTTATGGAGTGGGAAAACATACCTCATAATGAAGAGGAACCACCCTTTGGAAAAATCAAACAGTTTGCTCGTGAACATGCGGCACATTTTGTTGCTGTAACAGAAAAAGCTAAGGAAGCTCTAATAATTGAGGGCGTAAGTCGAGAAAAAATCTCTGTTTTGTCAGTTGGAATAGACTGCGAAAAATTTAAACCAGGAGAAAGAAACGAGCAGCTATTCAAAAAACACGGGTTATCCAAAGACTCAACAAAAATCTTGTTTGTCGGCAGGTTGGTTGTTGAAAAAGGCATTTTTGATTTATTAAATGCTTTTGCTACATTGAGGAACCTTCAGAACATTGAGCTATTAATCGTTGGGTCTGGTACGCCCGAAATGAAATTTCAAATCATGAAACTTGTAAAAGACCTGAAAATAGAGGACAAGGTAAAGTTTCTGGGAAGCATTGAATATTCTGATATGCCTGCGATTCACAGTTTGGCTGATATATTCTGTCTTCCAAGTATACCTGTTAGAACTTGGGCTGAGCAGTTTGGTTACTCCATGGTTGAAGCGATGGCTTGCGGAAAACCGGTAATTTCAACTTACAGCGGTTCGATACCTGAAATTGTCAAAGACCAACAAACAGGAATTCTAGTCCAACCCAAAGATGTTAAAGGACTTGCATCAGCCCTTGAAAAGTTAATAATGAATAAGCAAGAAAGAGAAAATATGGGCCAGAATGCAAGAAAGTGGGTTTTGCATTCTTTTGAAGCTAACAAGATAGCCGAGCAACTATCAGAGATTTACCGAAGATTCATTTAAAACGAGAAATACTGGAACTAAGTTTGCATTAAAGCAGAAGATGTATAAGAAGCTGGTTTAATTCTTCGCGGTTTTTTATGCTTCTAAAAATCGCTTTCCCGCTTGAGTACAGCCTAAACGATGCGTTTTCGAAGGTTAATTCGAAAATTATGCCTGCCACCGCATTTTTTAATGTGGCTTTTTTCATTATGCGGCTGAAGGCTTCCTCTTTTTTTTCAAACTTGAAAACAACGATGACGTCTTTTTCGGCGCCGCAGGTGCCCTCAACTCTGGCAACGAAGTCATCGAGGGTTTCCATTAAGCCGCTCCTATCTCTTTTAGAACTTCCACGAAGCGGTCTACTTCTGCTTTAGTGTTATAGAGGTAAAAGCTTGCGCGATCAGAGGATTGAAGTTTGAGAACTTGTTGATGAAGCGGCTGTGCACAGTGGTAGCCGCTTCGAACCATTATCCCGTAGTTATCAAGAATTAATGCAGTATCATGTGATGTTAAACCTTTAACGCTAAAAGGTATGATGCCACATTTTCCGTTTACGTCAGTGGATCCATGCAATATGACATTGCTGCATTGTTTCAAGCGTTCAAGAGCATAGCTTGTTAACTCTTTCTCGTGGCAAAATATGTTGTCCATTCCAACGGTTTCAAGATATTTTACTGCTTCCCCCAAGCCGACAGCGCCACAGATGTTTGGTGTACCTGCCTCAAACTTATAGGGCAAGTCGTTCCAGCTTATGCTGCAACCGCTTGACTGGTTAAACTCTACTTCCTTGATCATTTCGCCGCCGCCTTCAAAGGGCTGCATTTTCTCTAGAATCTCTCTCTTGCCGTATAGAACCCCGATGCCGGTGGGGCCGAGCATTTTATGACCTGAAAAAGCCAAGAAATCTGCGTCTAAGTTCTGCACATCTACTACCAAATGTGGTACGGATTGGGCGCCGTCCACTAGCATTAATGCGCCATGGTCATGCGCTACTTTGGCGACTCGTTTAACATCATTTATTATTCCAGTAACGTTTGAAACTTGGCTTAGGCAAGCAATCTTTGTTTTGGCGGAAAACTTTGACTCAAAATCGTCGTAATCCAAGGTGCCGTCATTTTTAACGTTGGCATATTTGACTTTGAATCCTCCGATTTTGCCTGTTAACTCCCAAGGTACAATGTTGCTATGATGCTCCATCAAAGAAACAAGAACTTCATCACCTTTGCACAAGTTGCTTAGCCCCCATGTATACGCAACAAGGTTTATGGCTTCCGTTGTGCCTTTGACAAAAACAACTTCTTGGGGGGTTTTGGCTTTGATGAATTTTTGGGTTTTTTCTCTTGCCTGTTCATATAGATCGGTTGCTTCCAGGGACAAAGTGTGTACGCCGCGGTGGACATTGGCGTTATGGTTCGAATAGAAGTCGTTGGTGGCGTCGATTACTTGCCGTGGCTTCTGGGTTGTTGCTGCGTTGTCAAAGTAGATTAAGTTGCAGTTGTTCACTTTGCGGCTGAGTATGGGAAAGTCTTGTCGGATCGCTTGGATATCCACTGTTACTTCTCTGCCTTATCTTCTGGCTTCATCCTCTTAGAAAGCGTCTTTGCAAGCTCTTCCTCTTCGAGCGCCTGCTTTTCCTCAAAAGTATGTTCCGCAGGCAACCAACTGGGCGCGGCTACGTTTCTTTGAGTGAAGTACTGCCGAATGGCACGTTTCAACGCGCCCACAGCGAGGACTCCGCAGTGAAATTTTACGCTTGGCAACCCGCCGATTTCCTCAGTGACCCTCTTCCAAGTAATATCTTCCCAAGCCTTCTCTAAACTGAGGCACTTAATCATTTCCGTGACTATGCTGGAGGTGGCAATGTTTGCGGCGCAGCCGTAGCTTTCAAAGCTGGCTTTTTCAATAATATCTTGGGCGTTGATTTTTAGGTAAAACGTTATCATGTCTCCGCAGGCCGGGTTTCCGGCCACAGCCACGACGGTGGCATCTTCCATTTTGCCTAGGTTCTTGGGGTTTCTAAATAAATCCATAACTTTTTGGTTGTATGGTAAAGGTATACGTGACATACTAATGCACTCCTGTTGAGCCAACTATCCCTCTAATACGATTAACTGCTGTAGGTAAAACGTTTAAAACGTAAGCTATATCCTCTTCTGTCTGGTTGCGGGTAACTTTCATAAGAATGCTGCCGTGTGCTTCCTCGAATATACGTCCAATAGCGATAAGAACGTGACTTGGCTGGAGTAGTCTTCTGCTACATGCGCTGCCGCTTGAAACGTAAACGCCTTTGAGGCTAAGTTCAATGGTTAAGGCTTCGCCTTCAGCCCGCAGAATGCTGACGTTAGCGTTATCTGGAGACCGCTTGTCGCCCTTAGGGCCGTTAAAGCGTAAATCGTTTAGCTCGCCAAAGATGCCGTTAACAAGCTTATCACGCAACATCCGCATTTTAGCCACATTGCTATCGAAGTTTTGGAAAGCCAACTCAGATGCCTTAGTGAATCCCACGATTAAGGGGGTGTTTTCGACTCCTGGCCAAAGCTTCTGTGTGCCAATTTGTCCTTCAAGAATGCGCTCCATGTTAACACCATCACGCAAGTACAAAGCGCCCATGCCACGTGGACCTAAAATCTTGTAACTACTAAGGGTCGCTAAATCGATATTGAGGTTTTGAACATCAAATGGGATTCTGCCGTAAGCGTCTGAGGCATCGGTGTGGAAGAGGGCTTGCTTGTTTTTGGATTTAACAATGTCAACCGCTTCTTTGATTGGTTGCACGGTGCCTATTTCGTTGTTGACTGATGAGATGCTGACAAGTATGGTTTCGCTATCGACTGCTTCTTTGAGTTTTTCCAGGTTGATGAATCCTTCTTGGTTTACGGGGATTTTTTGGGTGGTGAAACCGAATTTCTGCATCATTTCGGCTACTTGGAGTACATTGATTGGTTCGATTTCGGAAATAATGATTTTTTTGCCCTTGCCTTTTTGTGCAAAGCATGCGCCCATTATGGCTTGGTTGTTGGCTTCGGTTTCGCCCGGGGTAAAAGTGATGTCTTCGAGGTTTTTTGCGCCTATGGTTTTGCTGATTTTCTGGAAACAATTCATTATGACTTCGAAGGCTTCCCAACCTGGCTTATGCGTAAGCGTTGGGTTGCCGTAGGCTTTCTTGTTAAAATACGGCAACATTTCGTCAACGATTTCCTGCGGCATAATGCTGGAGTTTTCGTTGTCTAAGTAGACTTCATGGGGTATGCCTTCATGAAGCTTAAGAAGTTCTTTTACGTTTTCAACCATACAGTATCCTACCTAAGTAAAGGGTTTAGATAACTCGACACCTGCTAGTATAAAGTTCAAATAGAAAAACGTAGCTGAAAAAACTGTTTCTCAAAGGCTAATTCTATTAATCAGCTTATTCATTTAGCTCTATTAAAAAACTAATGTGGCCTGAAGTTTGAAGATTGCCGAGTTGCCTGTTCCAGAACAAGCAAAAGAAATCCTAGTTAACATGGGAATCACGGATCTGTTTCCACCCCAAGAAGACACAATACGGGCAGGAGTGCTGGAAAACCAAAACATCGTGTTAGCTAGCCCAACCGCATCTGGAAAAACATTGATTGCGGAACTATGCAGCCTCAAACATGTCCTTGAGAAAAACGGCAAAGTAATCTATCTTGCACCGCTCCGCGCCCTCGCAAGCGAAAAATTCGAGGAATTCCACAAATACACCTCGCTCCGAAAAATGGATGGCAGAAAAGTCAGCGTCGGCATAAGCACAGGCGACTTCGATACCGCCGACAACTGGCTTGAACGCTACGACATTATTGTTACAACAAACGAGAAAGCGGATTCGCTTCTAAGGCACCGAGCCAAATGGATGGACAACATCTCGCTGGTCATAGCAGATGAAGTTCACCTCCTAAACGATGCGAGTCGTGGCCCAACACTCGAAATTGTCCTAGCAAGACTACTGCAAGTTAACCCTGACATCCAAGTTTTAGCGTTAAGCGCAACAATCGGCAACGTAGACGAAATCGCAGGTTGGCTAAACGCCAAATTCATTGTAACTGACTGGCGCCCCGTGAGTCTTAAAGAAGGCGTCGTGTTGCATGATGAAATCCAATATCGAGACGGCGACGCAAGAAAGATCGAGAAAAAAAACAGCAACCCGACCGTCAACCTTGTTCTTAACACTCTTAAGGGCGGCGGGCAAGCCCTGGTGTTTGCTTCAACCCGCAAAAACGCTGTTGCAGCCGCCAAAACCATCGCCGTCCAAACAGCCGAAGTCCTCTCTAAGCCTTTGAAGCGGACACTGGAACATGAGGCCGAAAAAATACTCGCCACAGGAGAACGTACCCAGATCAGTGAAACACTCGCTGGATTAGTCCGTTGCGGCGCTGCTTTTCACCATGCAGGTTTAGCTGGACCTCACCGCAAGCTAATTGAAGACTCGTTTAAAGAAGGCAAAATCAAAGTTCTAACATCCACACCTACATTAGCGTTCGGCGTTAACCTTCCCGCGCGCACCGTGGTCATTCAGGATTATCGCCGTTTTGAACCCGGCTATGGAAACTACCCCATCAGCGTGCTTGAGTACAAGCAGATGGCGGGCAGGGCTGGGCGACCCAAATACGACAAAGTAGGAGAATCCATTCTTATCGCCAAAACCAGAGACGAAGCCGACTACCTCATGGAAGGCTACATTCTAGCAAAGCCTGAGCGAATTTGGTCGAGGTTGGCGGTGGAAAAAATCATCAGAGGTCACGTGTTGGCAACTGTGGCGTCAGATTTTGCTCATTCTGAGCAGGGGATTTACGAGTTTTTCGGTAAAACCTTCTACGCTTACCAGTATGACGTCAAAGCCATTAAGAGCTTAATCGGCAAAATTCTCAACTATCTCTATGAAGAGAAGATGATTGAGGTTGTCGGCGACAATATTTGCGCTACCAAATTCGGGAAACGTGTCAGCGAACTCTATATTGATCCACTCTCAGGCGTGGTTATCCGCGACGCCCTTGAAAACAAGCCAGCTGCTTTAACAGAATTCAGTTTGCTTCATCTGATCGCACACACTCCCGACATGGGACCTGTCATGCGACCCTATGCGAGGGAATGCGACCCGTTAGCTTTGGCGCTGGAAGATCATAAGAATGAGTTGTTCACTGAAGCCCCAGACCAGTTTGCCGACCATTTTGCTTATGAAGAGTTTTTGGGCGAAATCAAAACGGCACTAGTTATGAACAGCTGGATCGACGAAGTGACTGAGGAGCGGTTAATCCAGATGTTTAACGTGCAGCCTGGCGATCTCTACCGCATCATTGAGAACGCTAAGTGGCTGCTTCATGCAACCGACGAGTTAGCGAGTCTTTTTGGGGAAAAAAAAGTTTTGCCACTCACTAGCGAGCTGGTTGAACGAGTTGGTAAAGGCATAAAGAAAGAGCTGTTGCCTATTGTTCGGCTGGAGGGTGTGGGCAGGATACGCGGGCGCATCATGTTCAACGCGGGCTACCAGTCTATCAACGACTTAAAGGCTGCATCAATTGAGGACTTAACGAACCTACCGCTCGTAGGACCGAGGCTGGCTAAGAAAATCAAAGAGCAGGTAGGCGGTTACGTGAAGAAAGACATGTGGGAAAGGATAGACAAGGAACAAGAGTTCAAACAAAGGGCACTCTTCGAATTCTAGTTTTTCCAAGTCTTTTCATTTTTCGCACGCACATAAAAGGGGGCGCTATTCCACATGAAAATTCAACCTGTTGTGTCTGTGTTGAATTTTGGAGTTTCAAATCTTGAGCCTAATAGAATCAATTATTAGATCAGCAGGAAAACTTAACAAAAATAGAAAGAAGCTTAACGCCAGCCATCTTAAAAATTAAAAATAAAAAGAAAAGGTTGGCTGCTGCTTAGATTGTTTCGCAGTTTATGTATTTCTTGTTGACTTCGTCTAGCCATGGGTAAAGCTTATGCAGCTTCTTCATGGACTCGTCAACTTTCTCTGCTGGGTACTCGTATGGCTGTAGGTTGCCGCTGAAGTATTCGTCGTATGCTGCCATGTCAAAGTAGCCATGTCCACAGAGCACAAACAGGATCGTTTTTGCTTCGCCTGTCTTCTTGCAGCGTAGTGCTTCATCGATTGCGCCTTTGATTGCGTGCGATGGTTCAGGCGCCGGGATGATTCCTTCAGTTTGTAGGAAAAGCTTTGCTGCGTCGAATACTTCCAGCTGGTTGAAAGCTTCCGTTGTCATTTGCTTTTCGTTAACTAAAACGCTTATAGTTGGTGCGATGCCATGGTAGCGGAGTCCGCCTGCGTGGATTGGCGCGGGAATGAAGTCGTGTCCTAGGGTGTGCATGGGCACAAGCGGGGTCAGTTTGGCTGTGTCGCCGTGGTCATATTGGTATTGTCCTTTGGTGACTTTGGGGCATGCGGTTGCTTCTGTGGCAACAAACTTTGTTTCTTTGGGGGCTTTCTTTGTAACTTTGTCGTAGTAGAACGGCCACATAATTCCTGAAAAGCTGCTGCCTCCGCCAATGCAGCCGTAAACCACATCTGGATAGTCATCAACCATCTCAAGCTGCTTTTTGGCTTCTAAGCCTTCCACGGTCTGATGCAGACACACATGGTTAAAGACACTGCCGATGGCATAGTTGGTTTCTTCCTCGTTGACCAAGGCGTCTTCTACAGCTTCGCTGATGGCTATGCCGAGGCTGCCTTTGTTTTCTGGGTCTTCAGCGAGTATTGTTCTTCCCGCCTTGGTTTTGTTGCTTGGGCTGGCGATACATTCTGCACCGAAGGCGTTCATCATCATTTTTCGGTAGGGTTTTTGGTCATAGCTTGCCCTGACCATGTAAACTGTAGCTTTAAGCCCAAAAGTCATGGCCGCGAAAGCGAGTGCTGAACCCCATTGGCCTGCACCTGTTTCTGTTGAGAGGCGTTTTGTGCCTTCTTTCATGTTGTAGAATGCTTGAGGCACTGCGGTGTTGGGTTTGTGGCTACCCGCTGGACTTACCCCTTCATATTTATAGTAGATTTTAGCAGGGGTTTTAAGTGCTTTTTCTAAGTTGGTTGCTCTGAAGAGCGGTGATGGTCTCCAGATGCGGTAAACTTCCCGTACTTCGTCGGGGATGTTTATCCATCTTTCTTGGCTTATTTCTTGGCCGATAATTTCTTTTGGAAATATTCTTGGGACGATTCCGACGCCTGGCTGCTTCGTTGCTGGGTCTATGAATGGTGGAAGCGGCTTTGGCAAGTCGGGGACGATATTGTACCATTGTTTTGGTATATCGTCTTCTTCTAAGAGAATTTTTTTAGTTATTGAGGGCATTATTTTTTCGCCTTTTTCTTATTTTGTTTGCAATAAAACGTGCTTTTAAGTTTTATTTAAGGCTTTTGTGCACAATTTTGTACATACAAACAATTCTTCCCGGGCAACCCATTTATACCCAAACGAACAAAAACATACAGAAGCGACACAAAATGTGGAACCAAATCAAAAGCCAACTCCACGAATACCCAGAACGCCTAAAAGTAGCCCGCGTCCTCATCGAAAACGGACTCAGCGTCCAAGAAGACAAAATATACCTAAACCAAATCGAAATACCACCTATTCGAATAGCCAGAGTCGCAGGCGTAGACCGCCGAACAGTTACCGAGACCTTAAACACAATAAAAGCCAATGCAGAGTTAAAAATGATTTTTGAGGACCTCCGACCAGCAGGCCACTCACTGAAAGAAATCGCCAAACACATCAACTTAGGCGTCCTCGAAATAACACCTGTAAACGCTAGGTCTCCTGGAATCCTTTCAAACGCAGCCATGGTTCTCAACCGAGCAGGTTTAAGCATAAGACAGGCAATCGTCGACGATCCAGAGCTCTCGCCTGAGCCGAAACTCACTTTGATTGTTGAAAAGAAAATTCCTGGCGAATTGATCCCTGAAGTGCTTAAAATCCCAGGAATAGCCAAAGTTTCAGTTTATTAGATCCCTTGGCAAAAATGAAAAAAACAAGCCCTTAAAAATAGGAAAATTATTCAAAAACACCCCGTCTAGGCTCTATTCGTCAGTCCTGCCTAGAAAAACTTATATGGCTAGGCATATTTGTTTGTTGTTCGCGCGTTAAAGGAGGTTACTTGATTTGTCATCTTTTCCAACACAAGCGGGGGGAATCCCCATTCTAGTTTTGAAAGAAGGTTCCAACAGGTCCCGCGGTAGGGAAGCGCAGCATTCAAACATAACTGCTGCAAAAGTTATAGCTGAAAGTGTCAGAAGCTCTTTAGGTCCTAAAGGCATGGATAAAATGCTTGTAGATAATTTTGGCGACGTCACAATAACAAGCGACGGTCGAACCATAGTTGACGAAATGGATGTTCAGCATCCAGCAGCCAAAATGCTTGTTGAAGTCGCAAAAACACAAGACAACGAAGCAGGCGACGGCACGACATCAGCCGTCATAATAGCAGGCGAACTACTAAACAAAGCTGAAGAACTCATCGACAAAAACGTTCACCCAACCATAATTATTGACGGTTACAAAAAAGCCGCGGAAATAGCCCTGGCAACTCTGGAAAGAATCGCTTTGCCTGTTGACCTTAAATCAACAAATTTTCTTAAGAAGGCGGCAACCACTGCCATGGGAAGCAAAATTGTCGCTGAATACAAAGATTACCTAGCTGATATTACAGTTAAAGCGATGTTGGCAGTTGCGGAGAAAGACGGGGATGTCTATAAAGCTGATGTTGACGACGTTAAAGTTGAAAAGAAAACAGGCGAATCCCTAAAAGACACAACTTTAATCAGCGGCATCGTATTGGACAAAGAAATTGTTCACTCTGGAATGCCCAAGCGCATTGAGAACGCGAAGATTTTGCTACTTGATGCTTCCTTGGAAAATGAAAAGACTGAGATGGACTCAAAAATCAGCATTGAAAGTCCCGATCAGATTGAAGCTTTTCTAAATCAGGAAGAAACAATGCTGAAGGATATGACTAACAAAATTTTGGCAATAGGGGCTAACGTTGTTATTTGCCAAAAAGGCATTGATGACTTGGCACAGCATTTTCTCTCCAGAAAAGGAGTAATCGCTGTTAGAAGAGCTAAAAAATCAGACATGGAAAAACTCGCAAAAGCTACTGGCGCAAGCATAGAGTCAAGTTTGGACGATATTTCAAAAGACAACCTTGGATACGCAGCTTTGGTTGAGGAACGCAGAATCGGCGATGACAAAATGACTTTTGTTGAAGGCTGCAAAAACCCCAAGGCAGTCACCATCCTAATCAGAGCAGGCACGCAACGTATGACTGCTGAGGCTGAACGCTCAATCCACGATGCACTCTGCGTCATTAGAGACCTAATTCAGGAGCCCAAAATCGTTGCTGGTGGAAGCGCGCCAGAAATGGAGATGGCAAATGCTTTGAGGAAATACGCTGAGAGCATGCCGGGCAGAGAGCAACTAGCTGTTAGAGTGTTCGCGGATGCTCTTGAATCAATAGCTTTAACGCTTGCCGAAAGTGCCGGTTTAGACCCAGTTGACATTCTTGCAGAGTTACGCAGCAGGCATGAAAGAGGCGAAACGTGGGCGGGCATAGAAGTTCTGGAAGGAAAAATTCAAGACATGTCAAAAATGAACATTTACGAACCGCTTAGTGTTAAGAAACAAATAATCAGGTCTGCAAACGAGGCAGCTTCTATGATACTTAAAATCGACGATGTGATTTCCTCAAGCAAAATGAAGACGCCACCGATGCCTCCAGGAGGAATGGGCGGCGGCATGGGCGGATATCCAGGGGCTGGAGAGTACTAAATACGTCTGAGCAAAAAGTTATAATTGGACCACCAAAAATTACCCGTTTCGAGAAAGCTCGAATCGTTGGAGCTAGAGCACTCCAAATTTCTATGGGTGCACCAATTTTGGTTGATGCTGCAGATAATACAAACCCGATTGATATTGCTTTAAGCGAACTTGACGCGGGAATTCTTCCAATAACCATTAGAAGAACATTGCCCGATGGAACTTACCAAGACATTCCGCTGAAATGGCTATCCTAAGCTTCTTTTTCTTTTGTTTTTTCCAGCTTCTTTTGCGCTTCGTCTAATGTATTGTTGATTTGTTTCCAATGTGCCCCCTGCCAGTAAATTTGGCCGCAGGCAGGGCATTTCCAGAACTTGTCATAATGGACATAGGTGTTTGTCTGCAGTTCGTTCCTTAACAGCTCTTTTTGGGCGAGTTTAAGCGAAGTATTGCACACTGGGCAATGGGATTTGTCCATGTCAATAACCAGCGCTAAACCATAGCGGTTGGCGACTTCAGCCAATCGTTCAGGCTCGGTTGTTCCTTCAACATAAAAAGTCTCTACATCTCTGAATGCAGCACGTTTGTAGAGCTCCAAATCTTTAGTGAGCAAAACGCGGCTTTCCTTTTTTGCCAGCTCCAAAAGCTCATTGTCTCCAAGTCCATTGTCATAAATGACGTCATGCCCCAACATACGTAGCCAACGTGCGAGTTTCCCCAGCATACCGTCGGCTAAAAACTTCAAGGATTGGCTCTCCGGATAATTGAACCGCTGCCTGGTTTAGCAATTATCTCTCCTTCATCAAAAACCAGAAGACCATTGACGTAAGTTTTTACTGGTTTGCCTGAAACTTCCCAGCCGTCATAAGGCGAATATTTGGCTTTGGACTTGAATTTTGAAGCGTCAATTTTAAATTTTTGGCTGAAATCTACCACCGTAAAGTCTGCGTTTTTTCCTTGCTCCAACACGCCCCGGTCAATCAACCCATAGATTTGGGAGGGTTTCTCAGCTAGCAGTTGAACGACTTGTGTTATCGCTAGCTGGTTTTTCCTTATAAGTGTCATAAAGAGGGGCAAAGTTGTTTCTAATCCGGGCACACCGACTTTGACATCCCAAACGCTGGCTGCCGACTTTTCTCTTAAAGTGTGGGGAGCATGGTCTGAGCCGATTGCGTCAATTGAACCTGCATGTAAACCTTTCCAGAGCGCTTCAACGTGGCTTTGGCTGCGTAGCGGCGGCGCCATAACCACAAGCTGCCCATAATGCACTAAATCATCCGCTGAGAGCAAAAGATGGTTTGGCGTAACTTCACAGGTTATTTTTCTACCCGCTTTTTTAGCCTCTGCAATCGCGTTTAAGCCGCCATCAGTTGAAACATGGCAAAAATGAAGGTGCACACCCGTAGGGTCGCTGATTTTTAGCAGTCGCTCAATGGCCTTTACTTCAACAGTTTCTGAGTGGGCTTCTTGGAAAGCAGCTAGGCCGATTTTTTTTGCTTGTTTGAGTCTTTCCTCGTTTGTCCAAAGCAAAGCTCTATCCTCAGCATGCACAGCCACAGGCGCGTTAACCTCAGCAGCCAGCTTAAAAGCATCGGCTAAATCCTCGTCTTGGTCAATGTTTAATCCGCCAATTTGACTGCCCATAAAAAGCTTAAAGCCAACAGCACCTTCGGAAAAAACCTCAGGCAGCGTATCCAATTTTTTTGGGAACTCGGAGTAGAAGCCAACGTTAACAAGCGCTTTTGACTCGGCAAGTTCCATGCGATTTCTCAAGGTATAGACGCTCATAGTTACGGGTTCATTGTTAGGCATGTCCAAGACAGTGGTGAATCCTCCTGCGGCTGCGGCAGCGGTGCCCGACGTGAAGTCTTCCTTGTATGCTTTGCCTTGGTCTCGAAGGTGAACGTGTTCATCGATTAAGCCAGGCAGCACAAGGAGGTTTTTGAGGCTGGTTTTTTCGTCGGCGTTGGGCATTTGCGTTTCTTTACCGATTTTCTGAATTTTCCCCTCTTCAACGGCTATGCTACAATCAACGATTTGGCCGTTAAGGCAGGCTTTTGCATTTGTGAGGACAGAATCAACGATCAAATTTGCTCACGATCTTTAATGAATAGCGCGTGATTTAGTTAATTAAAGCTTTTTTGAAACGATCAATGTCCAAAGTTTCAGTTTGCTTTGGGTTAAAAATAAGGTATCTATTTTTCTTGTTCAAATTCGACTCGGCATTCGTCGCAGATATTTTGTCCGTTGCGTTCTTTTAGGTTCTCAGAGTAGGCGTTGCATCTATCGCAGTAACCCGATAGCGGAACCTCCTCTGTTTCATCCAAGTGAGCCGCGTCTTCGATCAGTGACCTTTCTTGAATCATCTCGATAAGCTCAGGCATCACGCCTAGAACATCTTTGCTCGTGACTATTCCGACAAGATTGCCCTTGTACATTACTCCTAATCGCCTAATGTCTAGCCTGCTCATTCTTCGAGCTGCTTCAGTTATCGGTTCATCGGGCTCAATTGTCACCAAGGGAGTCGTCATTATTTCTTTTGCCTTCAGAGTGTCTGGCTTAACATTTTTTGCCAAAACCCTGACTACTAGGTCGCGTTCAGTGATTATGCCTATTGATTTTCCGTTTTTGTTGGTAACTATTATGCAGCCTAAATCGTTTGTATCCATAGAAAGCGCAGCTGTGTCCGAAGTCGCGTCTTCATCCATGGTAATAACTGGACTGGTCATGACGTCCTTGACCACCATTTTGGTTCTTAATCCGATTTCAGACATCGACAATTCACTCCGCCACAATTAGAAAGGTTCAGTTTTACTGCAACAATACAAAAGAGACGCATAATTTAAGATTTCCTTAATCCTAAAGCACCCAAGTTTTATTAGAACCCTCACAGTTAGCACATCATCAACAACGGTGCCGTCTTGATGCTTAAAACTAACGCTGAAAAACTCATAAAAATCTCAGTTATGGGAGAAATCGCTAGCCCAACAATCAGAAACGTCTACAACGTTTCAGCAACAGGAAAACCTATGGTGCTACCAGGCGTTGGCGGCATAACATACAACCTAAGAGTAGGCGATTTGGCATGTGGTTGGGAAGCTGACCATGTGGAGCCTTGCGTCAGCGTGGAAAACAAGGAAAACGACGCCCGCTCGGGCCAAGCAGCCAACACCGCCTTTAATGTGTTGTCATGTATCGGAAACAAAGCCACTGTGGCTAGCGGGGACGCTAAAGGCGAGGCAGGCATAGTTACTGGTAAACATGGTGGAATAGAACATGTTCTGGTAGATTTTCCCTCGGAGGTTTTGGATAAGCTTGTGCTTGGGGACCACATTTTAGTGAAGGCTTACGGCGTTGGGTTAAAACTAACGGATTTTCCAGAAATTAAGGTCTTTAACCTTGATCCAGGGTTGCTTGAGGCGTGGGACCCACAGCCCAGAGATGACAAGCTTGAGGTTCCTGTTACAAATGTTGTTCCTGCTGCGATCATGGGTTCAGGGTTAGGCGCGAACCAAGTTAATTCAGGTGACTATGATATTCAACTGTTTGATGACGGCGTGGTTGAGCACTATGGGTTGGACCGTTTGAGGCTCGGTGATTTAGTGGCGATTATTGACGCAGACCATTCGTTTGGAAGAATTTACCGTCAAGGCGCCATCTCAGTCGGTGTGGTTATCCATTCAAACTGTGTAACTGCAGGCCATGGCCCGGGTGTAACAACATTAATGACGTCGTCTGACGGAAAAATAATACCTCAGATAAATAGCAAAGCTAACATAGCTTCACTGTTAAAGTTAAGAGCATATATATAAGATAGTTTAATGAATAAGTGGAAAAAATAGGGAAAAGAGGTTAAAATAATTGCCATCTAAACGTAAAAGCCGAGGAAGATCGAAAGGAAGCAAAGGAAGCAGCAGCCTTGTTCAATGCACAAATTGCGGGGCAATGGTGCCTCGAGATAAGGCAAAGAGGAACACTAGGCGCGTTTCATTTGTTGAGCCTCAGTTAGCGAAAGAACTAAGGGCAAAAGGAACATACCTGGCTTCTTGGGTGGACACAAAATATTACTGTATATCCTGTGCTGTTCATCGCGGCATCGTCAACGTTAGAGCCGAAAGCGAACGCCACTCTCGTGCCAAACGAAGATACTAAGTTTTTAACTATTTTTTCTTTAATTCCTTGTAAACATGTAATGCTCTTTGTATTACGGTAAAGTTTGAAAGTATCGCTAGTAGGGCTATGCCGTAACCTAATGCAGGCAGCCAAAAGAAAGCGATTATAGTTAGGGCTGCAAGAATAAGCATGCGTTCTGCCCGTTCAGCGAGCCCAACTGACTCCATTTTTATACCCACAGCCTCCGCCCTCGCACGAGTGTAACTTACAAGCAGGGAACCAGCTAAAGTTGCTAGAGCCCAGAAGGATCCCCAAACCGCGCCCCAAGCGGGGTTACATAAACCAGCGATTATTATGGCAGCGTACACAGCGGCGTCGGCGTATCTGTCTAAGACGGAGTCGAAAAAGCCTCCGAATACTGTTACCTGTTGATAAGTTCTTGCGATGATGCCGTCAAGCGTGTCGCAGTATCCTGAAGCCAACAGAAGTGCTGTTGCAACTATCAGAAGCCAATGATAGTTTAGTGCCTCGAAATATGCGCCTGCTGAGCAGAAAGCGAGTATGAATCCTATAATGCTTACCTTGTTGGGGGTTAAGCCTATTTTATGTGCGAGTTGTGCCTGGGAAGTTAGCGTTTGTTGAACTTGCTTTTTGAGTTTTGTTAGCAATTTTTGATTCAGCTTGCTTTTGGTGGTAATGCTCATATAGGGTTGGTGTAGAAAAGCCTTTCTTAGGTGACCTGCCGCGAAAATGACGAACTGCTTTGCTCCAACCGTATTTTTCAAATGGACTTATAACCAAGAACCTTCATAATTTTGAAATAACGTTTCCGTTACAAATCAAATGCAAGTAAATGGAACGTTACAGTCAGCAAACAATTAAAAGGAGTATAAGAAAATGGCTGAAAACGCAGATGTTATCTTCGTAGGAAATAAACCTCCAATGAGCTATGTTCTGGCAATCATAACAAGCCTCTCCTCAGGCAACACAAAAGAAATCACTTTGAAAGCACGAGGCCAAGCCATCACCACCGCTGTTGACGTGGCAGAGATCGCAAGAAGCCGATTCATAAAAGACCTCAAAGTCACCAAGATTGCTATCGGAACAGCCGAGATGCCGCCACGAGAGGGAGAGAACAAGTCCAGAATGGTTTCCACGATGGAGATAACCCTGAGCAAAAAGTAAGACAGAGCCTAAACCTCAAAAAGAAACCATTCATCTAAAACCTTATCAGTTTTTTGAATTTTTATTTTTTATCAATAAAGAGTTCAATGAAGCATTATTATTAATCATGGAAAATCAAGAGTTGCCGGAATTCTGGCTATATTCTTTTTCTTCATTTTCTGGTTCAGTTTTGCTTTTTCGTTTAGCTCTCTTAGGCAAGGGCGGAAAGAGGGCGGAGGCTCTTGCTTGAATAATTTTTCTTGTTTCAAGCGAAGCTTTTGATTTGGCAATAAGTTTTTCCAGTTCGACTCGGTTTTCGTCCAATCTTTCGGTGAATTCTTTATCTGATAACTTCCCATCAGACTTTAAATGGTGAGCATCTTCGATAGAAGCAGCAATCTTGGCAAATTGATCCTCAAGCTGTGCCTCCGGAGAAGCAGCAGGCTCAGGCATTTTTCTTTTAACGTAGTTGGATAGAAGAGGCACCTGAATCATGATGGAGATAAAAGCAACGCCAAAAACCATTGTGTTAATTGTATGCAAGTCGGTTTCTGAGATAACCGCTGAAGTGGTTATTGTTGCGGCAAGTGCTATTGACAAAGCCCCCCGGACGCCGCCAAGCATCGCTATGTTGCTCCAAACCTTGGTTGCATTTCCGCTTATCCTACGGAAGAAGGCAAGAATGGGGTAAACGGTGGCGGCTCTGGATACAAGCACAGCTCCGTAAGCTGCCAGTATAATCAGGATTGACTCGGGGAAAGTTATGATGTTTGCTTGGAACCCGATGAGTAGAAAGGCAACCGAGTTCCCGATAAAGGCGGCAATTTGCCAGAAAATCTGTACTGCTTCCCGTGTAGCGGGCTCCAAAGCTGTCCGAATTGTAAAGTTGCCAAAATACAGACCCGCAACCGCCACAGCAATCAGCCCAGATGCCCCAATGCCCGATGCGAACGCGAAAGACCCGTAAACAACAGCTATGGTCAGTATGGTTTCAGCAATTCTGTCTTCAATTAGGCTTGAGAGAACTTCCCCTGCAAAAGCAACACCCAGCCCAATTATAACCCCTGCTCCAAGAGTGAAGCCGAAGTTGAAAAGGGTGTTGAACACGTTGATGTGCTGTAGCCCAATTGATGAGAGTATAATTGTGAAAACTATGATGGCAGTGGCATCGTTGAAGGTAGCTTCAGTGTCGAGAAGTGTGGCTAGCTTTGATGGAACTTTGACCCGGCGAAAGACCTCCAAAACAGTTACCACGTCTGTAGGTGCGATTAACGCTGCGAACAAGAATGAAACGTAGGGGGAAAGGCCGATTACCTGCCATAGAATCAAGCCTGTAACGGCAGTTGCGATTAGGACGCCGATGGTCGCCAGTGCTATCGATGGCTTGATTACGGTCTTTAAATCGCTTCCATGGATGTGGATCATTGCCTCAAATATCAGAGGTGGAACGATTAGGCCCACGTAAAGGCCACCTCCGCCGCCTAGGATAAGCTGCCTGTAGATTAATTGAAGCTGATTGATCACGTTTTGTGTGGGAGCCTGGATTGGGCTGCCTTGGAGGGCGAGTAAATTGATAACTACGGTGATTAAGACACCTGTAAGAACCAGAACCAATGTGTAGGGCAACTTTAGGCGCAGCGATATTATCGCAGCTATGAACGTCAAAAGCAGAAAAGCCGAAATCACGAGTTCTATGCTTGCCATTGAGCGCTTTTCTCCAACGCGATAAACTCTGAAACAATGTTTCTATCGGTAAGTACCTAATCAATTTGACGCCGCAAACCTCGACTCCCATTTGGCTTGCTCATGCATCGCAAGGTTAAAATGCTGATTTTGCCAGTTAGCAATTACGTCTGTGTGATGGCAATGTTAGACATCAAGCTTATCCGAGAAAACCCAGAGATGGTTAAAACCAACTTGGCTAAACGTGGCAACCCAGAATGCCTCAGAATGCTTGAGGATTTAATCGGCACTGATAGAGAATGGCGCGTAAACCTTACAAAACTAAATGAGCTGCGTCATGAGCGAAAACAGGTAACCATAGAAATCGCCAAACTAAAGAAAACAGGCAAGGAAGCAGACAGCCAAGTTCACCAGGCACAAGACATAGACGTAAAAATAACTGACGTCGAAAAAATGGTCACCCAACAAGAGCAGAAAACACATAGCTTTCTTATGCAGCTGCCCAATTTACTCGATGACACGGTTCCCCTTGGAAAAGACTCAAACGATAACGTTGAAGTCAAAAAGTGGGGAGCTATTCCAACCTTTAGTTTTCCAGTAAAAAACCACATCGACTTGGCCTTGGCTTTAGACCAGATTGACATGGAAAGAGCTGGAAAAGTTTCGGGATCAAGGTTCTTTTATTTGAAAGATCAGGTTGCACGCTTAGACATGGCGCTCATGAGCTTTGGCATTGAGGAGTTGACACAGAAGGGCTATATCCCGATTGTGCCACCGTACTTATTGAATCGTGAAGCATATGAAGGAGTCACGTCGCTTGGTGACTTTGCGGATGTTCTTTATAAAATTGAAAACGAGGATTTGTACCTCATTGCCACTTCAGAGCACCCAATGGCTGCAATGTACATGAATGAAGTTCTAAAGGAACAGGACATGCCGGTGAAACTTGCTGGATTAAGCACCTGCTTTAGAAAAGAGGCGGGAGCACACGGCAAAGACACTAGAGGAATTTTCCGCACTCACCAGTTCAACAAAATTGAACAGTTTATTTTCTGCAAACCAGAAGATTCATCCAAACTGCAAGAGGAACTGCTCCAAAACGCAGAAGAAATTCTGCAGAAACTCGAGTTGCCTTACCACGTGGTTAATGTCTGCACGGGAGACATCGGCACAGTAGCAGCCAAAAAATATGATATTGAAGCATGGATGCCTGCTCAGAACGGTTATCGAGAGGTTGTTTCCTGTAGTAACTGTACTGATTATCAGGGAAGGCGATTGGGTATTCGCTACCGCGAAAAAGAAGGCGCAGCCGTAAAGGGGTGCGTTCACACGTTAAACTCGACTGCGATTGCTACAGGCAGAACCATAGTTGCATTGATTGAGAATAACCAGATGGCAGATGGATCGATAAATATACCAAAAGTATTACGCAAATACATGAGTAACAGAGAGAAAATTGAGAGGAAACCGTAAACCTTTTAATATTTCATTGAGAATGTTGACTGCGCGTCGGAGAAATAACTTTGTCTTCAAAAACGAGGCATGTAAAAGATAAGTGGCGTGGAAAAGGATGGTTCATGGTTGTTGCCCCGTCCTTCTTTGGCAACGTTGAGTTAGGCTCAATTCCAGCTGAAGAGCCAGAGCAGCTAATTGGCAGAGTTGTTGAAGCCACACTTTATGATATTACAAGCGATTTTTCGCATCATTACTTGAAAATGTTCTTCCAAGTTAACGAGATTGACGGGAAAACCGCTAAAACTCTATTCAAAGGTCATGAATACTCGCGAGACTACCTTCGTAGCCTAGTAAGGAGAAGAACCACAAAAGTGGACTCTTTAATTAACCTCAAAACAAAAGACGGCTATAAACTTAGAATTGCAGTTTCAGCGCTGACACTTTCAAGAATCAAGACATCACAGGAAAAGGTCATCCGAAAAATCATGGACGCAACAATCCATGAAAAAGCCAATGCACTCTCACTTGACCAATTCGTTCAAGAAATGGTTCTTGGCAAAATCGCCTCTGACATCTACAATCAGGCAAAAGAAGTTGCACCGCTACGCCATGTAGGCATAAGGAAATCCAAACTCTTAGCCCAACCGCAGATGCCAACAACCAAACAGGCAGCAGCAACCCCCGCTCCTGAAGCTCCAGTTGAAGAAGAAGCTGAAGCAACCGCATAACCTCATTTTTTTAGTCTGCCCCATTTAGGGCAAAATTCTTTAGAAGCAATTCTAAAATAAACTCTTAACGGAACAAAAGGAGCTTACACGTTTTGTCTGCAAAAGCTGGAGTGCACGAAAAGGGAACTTTCACAGCCCAAGACGCCATTGACAACATAAAAAAAGACCCCAACTACCATAAAGCTGGCGCCATCGGTCTTTTCATTGGCGTTGTTAGGGGAGAAACCTTTGAGAGCGAAAAAGTTGAAAAGCTCGAGTTGGAAGCTTACGAGGAAAAAGCCAATGTAGTTCTTGAGAAAATCTGCAATGACTTAACCGAGAAACCAGGCATAGTTAATGTACAAATCCACCATTTACTCGGCGAATTTAAGGTTGGAGACGACTTGGTTTATGTCGCTGTCGCTGGTTCCCACCGAACAGAGGTTTTCACAGTCCTCCGCGAAGCTGTAGAGCGATACAAAAGTGAAGCGCCCGTTTTCAAAAAAGAACACATAATGAACTCCAAGGGGTCAGCGGCACAATACTGGGTTTCCGAAAAAGGTAACCACAAACAGTAGGGTTTGAACTAATGATTACTGCTTTAGCAGGCGGCGTAGGCGCAGCCAGATTCTTAACAGGCTTGGTAAAGCTTGCAAAAGAAGAAGACATCTCAGTGATTGTTAACACCGGCGACGACATTGAAATGTTTGGCCTACACGTTTCGCCAGACATTGATATCGTAACTTACACGTTGGCGGGCATTGTTAATGAGGAAAAAGGCTGGGGAATAAAGGGAGACACATTTTGCTGCCTTGAAATGCTAAAAAAACTGGGTTTAGAAACGTGGTTTAATTTGGGAGATAAAGACTTAGCCACTAATATTTTGCGAACTAACCTGTTAAAGGAAGGCTTGACGCTCTCAAAGGTTACCAGTAAGATCTGCCTCTTGCTGGGGGTTAAAGTCAACATCATACCTATGACCGATGACAGGTTCGAAACCCGAATAACGCTGGAGGAGGGGTCAGTTCATTTTGAGGAGTACTTTGTTAAGAAAGCATGCAGAGGAAGGATTTTAGGTGTTGAATTCGTCGGCGCAACCACCGCTAAGCCTTCTCCTAAAGTTATTGACTCAATTTTAGAGGCTGAAAAAGTTGTTGTTTGCCCAAGCAACCCCATAGTCAGCGTCGGCACTATTTTGTCTGTTAAAGGCATTCGTGAGTCTTTGAGACGGACAAACGCCAAAATAATAGGAATAAGCCCTATAGTTGCGGGAGCCCCCATCAAGGGGCCTGCAGATAAACTTCTGGCTAGTTTAGGTTTAGAGGTTTCAGCTTACTCGGTGGCAAAGCTTTACGCTGACTTCTTAGACGTTTTTATAATTGACCAAAAAGATGCTGCTTTGGCTGACCGAATTAGGCAACTCGGCGTTAATGTGAAGATTGCAAACACTATTATGGATAGTGCAGCTGATAAAATTGCGTTAGCTAAAGCTGTTCTAGAAAGTTAACACGGATCAAGGACTCTATATAAACTATTGATCGTTCTATATACTATTTCGGATAATCTAATAACCGAAAAAAACAGATAATTTCTTTGAAGTCCCATGCAAATTAAAAAGATAAAGAAACGGCGTGCAAAAGCAGAAGCATCATGGTACTTCATCCATGTTTAGGGCATGGCTGTGATGTTAAAGTTTGAGGGGAAGAATATGACGGGGAAAAGTAGGGGTAAAGAACGAGCGGAAGCCAAGAAGGCTGATCTACTGGATTGGCTACTGGCAATCGATGCAAGCTTAACGTAACCCACAGTAAAGAAGCGGTTAATGGCAAATGCTTGTTTGTAGAGTTAACCAACGACGTCTTTTTACTAAGAGAAGGGTTATATGGGGACTAGCTAAATACTTTTAATAACGGATGAAGTTCAGATGGAACGAAAAAGTTATGATTGGTTTGAGCAACGACGAAAAACAAGAGGATTAGACCTTGCCCACGACCAAATAACAAAAGCCTTTGATACCGTAACCTGGCTCAATAAAGCAACCAAAAGCTTTGCAGAGAAAAACTTCAAGGAAGCACAACAATACATCGATAACTTATACAAAACCGAGGAAGGCGTTGACCAGCTTCGATCAGACGTTTTCATGGAGTTATCAAAAGGCGCAGCCCTAGTCGCTGACTACCGTGAAGACCTCTTGCATCTGGTTAAACGGCTTGACACATTGGCTGACCACAGCAAGGACGCTGCAAGATGCCTTGAAATGCTTTCAGGCTCTGACATCCCGCAGGAATTAGCCGACAAAACCGTTTACATGACGGGTAAACTTGTGGATACAGCTCAGACTCTTCGAGGTAGCTTAGAGAAAATCTCATCTAACCCTTCCGAAGCAATAAAAGAAGCCAAAAAAGTCGGGGAAATAGAACACGACATAGACACCGAATATTTGAAAACGAAAAGCTTGTTCGTGAAATATGGGGCGGCAATGAATTGCGGAGCTATGGTCATATTCGATGACCTAATTGAGTTTATAGAGCAAGCTGCAGACATGTGCGCAGACACAGCAGACTACATCATTGTGCTCTCAAGCAGAGAATAGCACCTTTTCCTCTTTACTCTAACAAATAGGCTACAAAAGAGTAGCCAAAATTTTTTGTCTAACCAAAATAGCCGATTTTCCAGTAGCTCTTATATTCTATTTGTACCTGTGCTTATCTGTAAGGATGGCAATGAACAGTAAATGGTTACGGATAACCCTCGTTTTGCTCATCTTAACCCCTACCTTCTGTATGTCGGTTGTTTCAGCTGCAAACCCACCAGCGAAAGCGGACACTGATGCTTGGACATGCTTCCGACATGATTTAACACATACGGGAACCAACAACGCCGTAGAATCAACAAACTCTTCAACGCTACTTTGGAAGTACACTACAAATTCATCCGTGCTTTCATCCCCAGCAATCGAAAACGGATACGTATACTTCGGTTCGAAAGACAACTACATATACTGTCTCAACGCATCCAGCGGCAACATAGTTTGGAGTTTTGGACCTGCTGGAGGCGAAGTAGATTCGTCGCCAGCCATCTATGCAGGACGCATCTTTGTCGGCGCAGACGACGGCTTCGTCTACTGCCTGGACGCCGCCACGGGGCAGCCTTACTGGATAAAATGGATTGCCGGCGACATCCACTCCTCCCCAGCAGTTGCAGACGGTTGCGTCTACATCGGCTCTTTAAAAGGCAATTATTTTTGCCTCAACGCCACAAACGGCAATATCATTTGGACTTTCACTTGCGCCGGCGTAACTTCGTCACCTGCCATCTCAAACGGCATAGTATACGTTGACACCGACAACTTCTATACGTGGGCAGTTAACGCCTCTACGGGCAAAGAAATATGGAGCAACCGTATCTTAAGCACCGCCTCTTCACCTAGCCTTGACGGAGACCGCCTATACATAGGTACATACGAGGGTGACATCGTTTGTTTGAACGCTTCTTCAGGCAATCAGCTGTGGAGTTACCAAACCCAAGATGAAGTCGCTTCTTCCCCTGCTGTCGCCTACGGCTGCGTGTACGTTGGTTCAGAAGATAACAACATTTACTGCTTAAACACTACTGATGGAGCGAAAATTTGGCAGACGCCGACTGGCTATTGGGTTTATTCTTCTCCTGCAGTTGCAGGCGGCAACGTGTACGTAGGCTCAGAAGACTACAACATCTACTGCCTTAATGCATTCAACGGCCAGATAAAGTGGACTTTTAGAACTGGAAACCTCGTTGACTCATCTCCAGCTATCGCAAACAACATCCTTTATGTCGGCTCATACGACCGCAGCCTTTACGCTTTCTCCTTGTCTAATTCAACATCCCAATCCCCTAATCTTCAAGCCACCAATGTTTTAGCCTCGACGACAGTGGCTTTCGACACCATAGTATGCGCTGCAGGAACACTCACTATTTTCTCAATCATCTGGTATATTCAGTCAGAGAGACGCTTGAAAATTGCGGCTAAAACCGCTGAAAAGGCCCAAGTTTCCTGGTTTCGGAGGCACAAGGATACACTTTGCATTTTAGGGATTCTATCTTTTTCAACGATATTTTTTGTAAGTTTAGGGAAAGGGTTTCTGTGGGCATCAGACGAGCAAATCTATTCGCAGATGGCTTACCATATTTTTAAAACGGGTGATTACTTGACGCCAACCGCCCACGGCGAATTAGCGATTTGGACTGGGAAGCCTCCTATGGTATTTTGGTTGATGTCTTTTTCTTACCAAGTGTTCGGGGCAAACAACTTTTCCGCGAGGTTCCCAATTGCTATTTTCGGCGTGTTGTCGCTTGATGTGGTCTTTTTTTTTGGGAAAGAAGCTCTATAACGTTTATGTGGGGGTTTTGTCGGCGGTCGTTTTAGGAACGTTTACCACTTTTTACTCGTTTGCTACGCATGCAATGTTGGATGTTCCGCTTGTTTTCTTTATGCTTGCCAGCTTATGCTGCTTAATTGCAAGTGAAGAGTCAAAAAACGCGTTGTTGTATGGGGCTTTGGGCGGGTTGTTTTTCGGCTTAGCGTTTCTGACAAAACAGTTTGATGCGGTCCTAATCCCGCTCATTATGGTAATCTACATAATTGTCACCAAGAGAAGTATAAGGGGTCTGTTCACAAAACGTTTCGCTGCTTTTGCAGCCGTCGCACTGCTGGTTTTTGCTCCTTGGTTGGCTTACATGAATTCTCGCTTTGGCGCAAACGTCTGGAGTTCTTATTTCTTATATTCGGCCGTGTCGAGGGCAGTTACCCCACTCGAAGGTCACAGCCACAGCCTTTTCTACTACTTCAACTATTTAGCCACCAGCGAAAACTTGCTTTGGGTTCTGTTGCTACCCTTCGCAGTGGGGCTCAGCATATATTTTGCTGTTAGACGTTCAAAAGCTGATTTGTTGATTCTGATTTGGATGGCAGTTGTGCTTGTGGTTTTCTCTGTTGCTCAAACAAAAATTTATTATTATATTCTGCCTGCTTACCCAGCGTTTGCGCTTGCAATCAGCAGCCTGCTCTATCAAACAGCAAAAAAAGCGAAACTCAGCCTAAGGAAAAAAATTAATCGGTAAGTCAAGTTTTCTTCTAACATAGCCCGCTAAGCGTTGATTTCGACAGGGTATATATGCTGTTCTTGCAGTGATTGCTTTTTAGGGATTAGAATGGCAAAGGTCAAGCTGACGCTAATAATCTTGGTCTCACTCCTTCTGATTTCCTTTTGCGCGGCAGTTTCAGGCAACATCGTAGTTGTCAGCGGTAACCAGTGGATGATGTTTCGCGGTAACCTGAGTCACAGCGGTTTCACCCAAGGAAACAGCTCGGCATCTGGGTATGCTCTTCTTTGGAATTACACAACAGGCGCAGCTATATTGTCTTCACCTGCAGTTGCAGAGGGCTGTGTGTTTGTGGGTTCCGAGGACAACTACATTTACTGTCTCAATCAATCCAGTGGAAAACAGGTGTGGCGTTTCCCAACTGGAACCATAATTGAATCGTCTCCTGCCATCGAGAATGGTTGCTTATATATTGCTTCAGAAGACGGGTACCTTTACTGCCTAAACGTCACCGACGGAATGCCTCTTTGGGTAAAATGGATTGGAGGTTTCGCTGAGTCTTCCCCTGCCGTTGTGGATGACCGAGTTTATGTTGGTTCCGGCAAAAACAACGTTTACTGTTTTAACGCTTCTGACGGCAGCTTAATTTGGGGGTACCAGACGACAGAAAGAGTGATGTCTTCACCCGCTGTCTCTGATGGTGTGGTTTATTTTGCAACTGACGACTTTTTCGTGTACGCTGTTAATGCATCAACGGGAGCTGATCTTTGGGATGTTCACACTGGAAGCACCGTTTCCTCGCCTACTCTTAGCGGCGGCTACCTTTACATCGGCTCATATGACGGCTACGTCTGCGCTTTAAATGCATCTACAGGGGACATGGTTTGGAAATACCAAACTGGAGACCAAGTGTCCTCGTCCCCAGCCGTTGCCAACGGCTTCGTTTACATAGGTTCTAGCGACAACAACGTTTACTGCCTACGCGCTTCCGATGGCAAGCTAGTTTGGCAATCGCCAACGGGGTATTGGGTTTGGTCATCGCCCTCTGTTTACGGCGGCAGCGTATATGTGGGCTCAGAAGACTGCAATATTTACTGCTTAAACGCCTCTACAGGCGCAAAACAGTGGAGTTACCCCACAGGCGGATACGTGGATTCTTCCCCAGCAATTGCCGACGGCATCCTTTATGTGGGCTCTGGAGATCACAACATATACGCTTTAACCTTAAACAACGGAAAAGTTGAGGCCGCGATAAACCCAACTGCAAACGCGTTTACGTGGAGTACAGCCATTTTTGACGCAGCTGTCTGTGCTGCCGTGTTTTTCATTGTTTATGCATTCATTCGCTTTGTCAGCGGGAAAAGAAAGATGCAAGCCACTGACGTAGCGGAGAGAAAACGGTTTTGGCTTGTGCGGCACATCGACGTGCTTTTTGTGTTGGTTATTATTGCTTTTTCTTTGGTTTTCTTTGTTAACCTTGGGTCTGCTACGCTTTGGGCTGCTGACGAGCAAACTTACTCGCAGTGGGCGTTTCACATGGTTAAAAGCGGAGACTACTTGACGCCGTGGGCTTTCGGCGGGGTCGCAATCTGGATTGGCAAGCCGCCGCTTAACATGTGGCTGATGGCTCTTTTCTACCAAGCATTCGGAGTAAGCAACTTCACATCAAGGCTAACCAGTGCATTATTAGGCAGCGCCACATTGGTCCTTGTTTACTTTTTGGGAAAGAAACTCTATAGCCCACCCGTCGGGTTTTTGTCAGCGCTTGTTTTGGGTACCCTCACAACCTTCTTTGAGTTTGCACGACGAGCGATGACCGATGTCCCATTCGTCTTTTTCGTTGTAGGCAGCATATACTTCTTTGTTTTAACAGAGAAAGCCGCGAAAACAGAAAAAACCGATTGGTACGCGGTTTCAAGCGGCGTCTTTTTTGGGTTAGCGCTTATGACAAAACAAGTTCAGGCGATGCTAATTCCACTGGTAATTTTTACATATCTCATCCTAACCAGAAAAAGCATCAGATTCCTCTTCACGAAAACCTTCACACTGTTTTGGGGGATCGCACTCTTAGTCTTCGCACCTTGGCTAGTTTATATGACCGCCAGCTACGGACCGCAGTTTTGGCAGTGGTTTTTCGTGTACTCTGAATACACGCGAACGGTTGCTTCGCTTGAAGGCCACAACGGCGGCTACCTCTACTATTTCTCCAACTTTGCAGCCAGCGAAAACCTGATCTACGTGGTGCTATTGCCACTTGCTGCAGTCTTCTGCATTTTCAACGCTGCCGTGAAACGCCTAAAACAGGACACCCTAATCACCGCATGGATGGTGATGGTGCTTTTAGTGTTCACCATCGCCCAAACAAAACTTGACTACTACATATTAGCGGCTTACCCAGCCTTCGCCATAGCAATCGCCGCACTACTATACTGGACAGCAAAGAAAACATGGAGTTTCACGGTTAAGCAGCTTAAGCCACAGAAAAGTTAGAGAAAGGCGGGCTGTTTGGATTTTAAAACCAGAACGCCCTTTCGGCAAGACGATGTTATAACTTAATGCCCTACAGCCTTGAACGAATTTTCTTTTTTTTCCAACTTTCTTATATCAGAGTTATCGCTTTTTTGTTTGGCTTAAAATATCTGTCATACCCAATTAGATATCGATGTTTGAGTACCTTGTGATAGTTGCCGCTTTTGCGACTTTGCTTGGCGCCTTCGCTTACATACGTTCCATGTTTAAGGGGCAAACGAACCCAAATAGGGTTACCTGGTTCATGTGGTCAGTAGCTCCTTTAATAGCAACTGCTGCAGCTGTATCAAACGGGGTTGGCTGGGCAGTCATACCAGTTTTCATGTCCGGGTTTTCTCCCTTACTAGTGTTTACAGCTTCATTTTTCAATCATAAAGCATACTGGAAACTTTCATCGTTTGACTATCTTTGCGGAGTACTTTCAGGTTTTGCTTTAGTTGTTTGGTATGTAACCAGTAATCCGAATTTAGCTATCGTCTTTGCGATTGTAAGCGATGCAATTGCAGCCGTACCAACTCTTTCTAAGGCATGGCAAAACCCTGCGACAGAATCTGCTTGGCCCTTTATCATTGGCGTATTCAGCCCAATTACAAGTTTTCTGGTAGCCACATCTTGGACGTTCTCCGAGGTGGCTTTCCCAGGCTATCTAATAGCCATAAACATTCTACTTGTTATCTCGGTATCCCAAAAAAAGTAATGTCTCAGATCAACAAGAATCCGGTTTTTCGCCTTTTTACTCTGGACAAAATTTTCTGAAATAAGCTAAAAAAAAAGATGATTCCAGCTTCTCTGCTAAGCTCCTAAGAGGTTAAGTAAGGATTAAGAAAATGCCGAATTCTGAAATAATCAACATAAATCAAAATCTTTTTTGTTTGCTACAGCAGCCTCTTAATGCAAGCTGCTTTAAGCAAAAGATTGGCGGGCCCGCTGGGATGCGCTTAATTATTTAAGCGAATCCACAACCAGAAGCCACTTCTTGGCACGTGTTCATTGGGTGTGATTATACGAAAGGGACCATAATTATTCTGCGTAAGGTTGTATACAATATTTCAAGCAAAATTCAAATCGCTATATCATTCGTTCCATTTCCTAAAATTACATTATAGAAAATAAACTAAAGAATTTGTGTAGATAAAACGTCTATAATTTATTTACTTGAAAGTATATGTCAAGAAAGTATTTGCCTGTTGGTCTATAATGTTTCGAACGATTGTTTTCTTTCGTTTAACTACGA
>PLSP01000097.1:0-95276 GCA_003165195.1 Candidatus Bathyarchaeota archaeon
CGTAACAAAGCAGAGTTCAGGTTTTTAACTAAAAAGTGTTTAGGATAGCGTTTATTAGGGTCGGAAAACATTTTTAGAATACCCAAAGATAGGGGTTAGTCTTTGTTAAAGCAAATCAAGCATGAGTTTGGTTTGTGCACAATGACTTGGGGTTCTATTCACCTATCAAGGTTGGAGAGAGCCATCTGTGTAGCTGGAGAGGAGTTTAGACATTGGAAGCAACTAAAAAAACAATACTTGTAGTAGACGATGATAAATCAATTCTTAGGACCTTCACACGTATTTTGCAGAAAAGTGGTTACGAAATTGAAGTTGCCGAAACAGGTAAAGAAGCTATTGAAAAAGCAGAGGGTCGCCATTACGACTTGGCCCTTGTTGATATCAGGCTTCCAGACATGGATGGAACCGACCTGCTTGCCAAACTAAAAAAGCAGCTGCAACATACAGTCAAGATAATGATTACGGGTTTCCCATCCCTTGAAACAGGGGTTAAAGCGCTCGACGAGGGAGCAGACGCCTATTTGGTTAAACCTGTGAAACCTCAGGAGCTACTTATGCTTCTAGAAGAGAAACTTAAAGGCCGCGAAGAAACTCAACAGCCACACACTTAAGCGGATAAACGGCGTCTTTTCTTCGTGGCTATGGGCAGTTGCAGCTACTGCTTAATTCTTTGCATTGGCTAATGCAGTTCAGATGCCAGTTGAAAACTGCAATTTTATTTCAATTTTATTCCATGTAAATGGCGGGTTGATAGGGCATTGCCATTGTCGAACGGTTTTTGGGGTCATAGCGATTGGGGTCATTCTCAGCAAATATCGATGTTTCAGCGTTGAAGCGGTCCTTTAAAAAGCCGGCAGCGCCCTTTAAGATCGCATTTTCATCAGTGTCTTTTATTATTAGCATGTTAGCTTTTCTGTCGCTGGGTAGTCTGGTTAGCGCCTTGATAATTCTGGGGACAATAGCCGCGATGTCTTTAATGTGCGGCTTGAGATCTTTGTCGGTAGCGAACTCTTTCATCAACTCGTTGATTTTTGCTTCGCCCGCTAAGCTTTTTTCCAGAATTTTCAGGTATATTTGCCATTTCCAAGGGGCAGCCGTATAGTAACATATGCGTTTGGGCGTAATCTTCGTGGCTTTAAGGATGTTTCCAGTGTCTGACATTGTATCAGTAACAAGATTTTCCTGCTCCTCGGCAGCAACGTCAATTTTCCCAGGGTCGTATGTTGGCCACTTCGACACGCTGATGAAGCCTTCCTCCCCACTTTGACACCAAAGTTCTTCGCAAATAAACGGTGCAAACGGCGCAAGCAGGCCTATCCAAACCTTAACAGCCTTAGAAAGTGCTCTTGCATCCATGTTGCCTTTCCGTTGGATGTACCAGCGCAAATCATTCCACGTTTCGAAAAGGGCAACCTGCAGGGCGGTTCTGGTTTTAAGTTCCTCAAGACTGGCTGTGACTTCGCTGATCCGGTGCTCAAGCTTACTTTGCAGCCACCTCTCCAACGGTGTTTCCTCGTCAGATTTGGCGGAGGTAAATATTGCGCCTGCAAAGCCCATTAGCGCCTCAAACTTGCCCTTAAGGTCACTGACATTTTCAGCTCGCCAGTCAGGGTCATCCATGGCCTCCGCTCCCAGTAACAGAGCACAACGCGTGGCGTCGGCACCATAATTTTCCACAGCGCTTTTCATTGTGATGAAGTTGCCTTTGCTTTTGTGCATTCCTTGGCCTTCAACCATAAGCATGCCATTTACGCTGATGGCTTTAGGCCACAATTCAGGTGGAAACAGTGCGGCGTGGTGAAAGATGCAGAAGGTCAGGTGGTTGGGAACAAGTTCTTTGGCTGAGTTGCGTAAGTCAAAGGGATACCAATACAAAAATTCACTTCGCATAGCGCCAAGCAAGTCTGATTTTATACCGACTGCTTTTTCAAGTGCCTCGGTGTTGCCTTTTCCGTAGAAGATGTAGTCGAAGACTTCTGGCGTTAGCGCTTCGGCTTTGATGTTGTTTTGTTTTATATGTTTGTTTATCGTGTAAAATGACATGTAAACGGTGCTGTCGCTAAGTGTCTCAATTATCCAGCCTTTTCCCCAAGGCAACGGCGTCCCAAACCCTGTTGTCCTAGCGCAGGCCCATTCGCGTAGCCAGTCAATGACTGTATTAAACCATGGTTTGGCATTGTCTGGGTAAATGGTCATTTGGGCTACTGCCTCCTTGGCTTTTGCTTTCCATTCTTGGTCGCTATAGTTGAGGAACCATTGGTCGGAGAGGATTTTCACAACGCATTGGGTCATGCATCGGCAAACTACTTGTTCAGGCAAATCATACATGCAGTCGGCCACGCCTAGCTTGCAGAAATCAGCGATAAGTGTATCTTTGGCTTCTCTAATGGTTTTTCCAGCGTACGGTCCACAGTTAAGTTTGATTACGCCTCCATGGAACTCTTTTTTGTACAAAGCTTTTGTTGCTTCGTCTGCTTTGGGGTCATGTTGATCTTTAATGCCCATTTTCTCAACGATTTCAACGGCTGGAAAATCGCCGTAACCTTCTACCTTGATAATGGAAATGGGCGTAATGCGCTTAACCATCTCAGGGTCAACTCCAAAATCAGCCAACACATCAGGTCTCTGTTGCAGATCTCTTAGCGCTAGCCAATCAAAAGGTGCATGCGCAGGCACACTATAAACTACTCCAGTAGCCACTTCTGGGTCAACGAACCAGCCTGGTAGAATCGGAAACTTTCCCTTGGTAATCGGGTTTTCGAAGGTTTTACCGATAAGCTCCCTACCTTTGAAGAATCGTTTAACCTGCACCTTCTTTTCCTGGTCCTTCAGCTTCTCGGCGGCTTGTTGACTGACGATCCAGTTTTCGCCATCAATATCAGCTTCAACATAGTTGGCTTCAGGGTTTATCCAAATGTTTGTTATACCATAGATTGTTTCTGGGCGGAAGGTTGCCGCTGGAAGATAAGTGTTCTCATTGAGCTTGTACTTGATAAGGGTGTATTCTTCTGGGGTGACGCCTTCGCCGCTTTGGCGGTCATGATCACCGGTGGGGCTCTGATCTTTAGGGCACCAGACCACCGGATGTGTTCCCCGCGTTACATAGCCTTTTTCTTTTAGGCATTTATATTGCCACTCGATAAACTTCTCGAAGGTGGGCATAACAGTTGTGAATTCACGTCGCCAATCAACGCTAAAACCAATGCCCTTAGCGGCTAAGCGGCCTTCATTAGTGTAGTATTGAGCCATGTAGAGGGGGTCAACGAATTTTTTGAGTTCAGCTTCCGGTACGCCGTCCACTTCGCGGAGCACTTTGATGTAGGCTTCGTCGCCTCTTGCCACACGTTGGCTGGCACCAAGAAGCGGTTGACCTGTCCAATGCCAACCCCAAGGCCAAAGCACATTGAAGCCCTGCATACGTTTGAACCGGGCATAAGCGTCAACCCGCGAAGCAGTAAAAGCATGTCCAACGTGCAAAGGACCGTTCATATATGGGAAAGGAAAAGTCACCATTATCTTCTTTCGCCGCTGGTCAGGGTCAGCTTCAAACAGGTGGGCATCTTCCCACTTTGCGCGCCATTTTTGCTCGATTTGCTTGGTTTGGCTCATGAAACTTGTTGATTGATCCGTCAGCTTTTAAGAGTTTTGCTTTGCGCTCTGGGAAAAGGCTTTACATTGGAAAAATGTTAATTTTGTTTTCCTCAAATTTGATGTGTGCTCTTAAAAGGTAATTGAATCCCTCTTGTCTCAAGCTTACGTTATCGAATGCAAACAAAACTGGTGATGAGGCGAAAAAACGCTTATTTACTTGAACCTATCTATCTGGGAAGCGGGGAATGGTATGCCAAATAATACGGAAGCAACAATTAAGCAGGACCTAATCTGTGAAATTCAAAACTTAGAGCAAAACTTCATAGTAATCAAAAATTTTCTAAACGGAAAAGATTACGATAGCATAACTATAGGTCAAACTCTGCAAGCTTTCAAAGACAGCCTTAGCAGGGCAAGCGCTTTTGTCCTTGCATTATATAACCTTAAAGGCAAACGGGTCAACATTCCCTGGGAACCGCTGTTCACCAGTCTAGATTATGCGTTGGCAACAATTGCGGTTTCCTCTTCAACTAAACAGAAAGTTGCTGTCAAAACAATATTGCAAATGTCATATGAGCAGACGGAGCAAGTTCTTTCTTACTTCGCAGCCCTCAAAGAATCGCTCAAGTAAATGCCGCTTGGGAAGTTCAGATTCGACAAAAAGGGCCTTGGCCGCTAAACCTACATCAAGAGATTCACAGTTTTCATCTTTTCCCATTTGCAACTGCACTAAAACAAATGCCGAAAGAAAAAAAGTCGCCAGAAAGACGCTTTCCAACTAAAAGAGCCATTCTTTGGCTATAGAATGACTAGTAAATAAGGCGCAGTCTTTTTTCCAACGTTATGGATACTTTTTAATGCAAGTTGCCGATATAGAAGCGAAAAAAGGGTTCGGTTTCATGTACGGTGAGAAGCTGGTTGTGGGTTTGGCTGGGATGCCTGGTGCAGGCAAATCGACGGTTGTTGATGCTGCACTTGAGTTGGGCTATGCTGTTGTGGCTATGGGCGATGTAATACGCGAGGAAACAGTTAAGCGCGGATTAGAGTTGACTCCGCAGAATATAGGGAAAGTAATGCTTGAGCTCCGCTTGGAAGACGGAGTCGCTGTAGTCGCGTCCAAATGCATCCCCAAAATTGAAGCCCAAACTTGCGGCAAAGTGCTCGTCGACGGGCTTAGAAGCCTTCACGAAGTTGACGTCTTCAAAGAGCACTTCCAAAAATTCACCGTTCTTGCCGTCCACGCCTCGCCAGAAACCCGCTTCAACCGTCTCTTTAACCGACGTCGAAGCGACGATTCATGCGAATGGGCGGTATTCCGCGAGCGCGACATGCGTGAGCTAACCGTTGGGTTGGGAAACGTGATTGCAATGGCTGAGCGGGTTGTTGTTAACGATATTAGTATAGAAGAAGTTAAGGGGAAAGCTGCGGAGGAGCTGCAGAGGATAGAGGAGAAATGGCTGAAGTAACAGTTTATGTTGAAACAGAGGTTCACCCCACTGAAAGCGAAGAAAAAGTCAAATCCGCTGTAAACAACATCTTAGGCAATTCGGCAATCACAGCGCAGCCTCAAGGCAAAGGAAGCGTTTTGACGGCGGAAGCCAAAGGACAGGATTCACTCTTTAAACTCCGCAATATGCTGCGTAATGATAGAGTACGAGATGCCGCAAGGAGGCTTTTGTTCAAAAGCATCAGTGGCAACAACATAAATTTCTGCTTAAACAAGCAAGTAACCTACTCGGGGCATGTTTCTTTTTCTGAGGAAACAGCGGAGTCACCATTGGGTCCGATACGAGTCACGATAAATACAGATAATCCGCGGCAGCTTATTGAGTGGTTAGCTGAGAAAACAGAGCGGTAAGAGGTATCAGATGTGTCTTTGAGGGCGCAGGTAACCAATAATGGTGCGGTTTTGCTGGGCGACAGCGTAGCCTGTGATGCCTTCTGCGAGGATAGACCTTTAAGGATTGTAACTCACGCCCATGCAGACCATCTTGGTGGTCTACGGAAAAGCCTCAGATGCTGCCAAAAGGTGCTCATGACTAAGGCTACACGAGACCTCGCCGAGACACTTAATGTCTCGCTTAAGTTGAGGGGTAGCTCGGTTGAGACCTTGGAGTACGGCGAAACCCTCGAGATTGGCGACGAAAAGTTAACTCTACATAAGGCTGATCATATATTGGGTGCGGCGCAGGTTCTTGTTGAGAACGCTGGAGGTATACGGATATGTTACAGCGGCGACTTCCGTATCGATGACACCCCAGTGGTGCAGTGTGACGTGCTTGTTGTTGAAGCAACTTATGGAAGCCCCTCATGCCGACGCAAATTCAATGTTGATATCCGTGAATTACTTGTAGATATGATTGAGAAACGCCTGCGTGGAGGCACAGTGTATGTTTTTGGGTATCATGGAAAAATGCAGGAAGTTATGCAGCTTCTTCGAAACGCAGACGTAGCCGTGCCGTTTGTGATGCCGGAAAGGGTCTATGAAGTAACCAAGGTTTGCCAGCAGTACGGCATGAACTTGGGCTGTCTTGCCCTCTCCGATAATCCAGATGGGCGCGAACTTTTAGAGGGCAATTTGCCATGCGTCGCCTTTTACCACATGAACAGCCGTGGACACGTGGGCTTTAAGAATGCACGTATAACAGTAAGCGGTTGGGAATTCAACACGCCGTGCCGCCAAATCGGCGACAGAGAATACCTCGTTGCGCTAAGTGATCACTCGGATTTTGACGGGTTAATCGAGTATGTAAAGCGGTCAGGAGCAAAACAGGTTATCACAGACAACTACCGAGTCAGCCACGGTGTGGTTTTAGCTAAAGAAATCCATCGACGGCTTGGGATTTCAGCAGTTCCAATGCCGCAAACTGCTGGTCAAACCACTTTATGAACATCTAGCTTTCTAGCTAAAGCTAAACTCTTTAGGGTAAGCGTAAGTTTCTTAAACTAGCATGTTGGGAATAGTTTAACCCGCAGATTTCCCGCAATATTCAAGCCCTTAAGCATTGAACTGTTTGGTTGAAACAACATTGACTGTGAACATTTCCGTCAAAAGATCCCTCATATTCATGATTGCAGGCTTGACCGTTTTTGTCGTTTACCTTTACTTATACATTGGGCCCAGCCAAATCCTCTATGTCCTAAGAAATGTTAACCCAACACAATACGCGATATTTTATTCACTTGCAATTTTAGCGGTTCTAGGTTCAGTTTTCTGCTGGTCAGCCGCATGGAACAGCATCCTGAAGAAACTCTGCGTCGACATATCCTACCGAAAAACATACCTTTTCTACTGGGTGGGCAACTTCACGGACCTAATTATTCCCTGCGCAACGGTGTGTGGGGAACTTACCCGACTATATCTTGTGCAGAGAGAAACAAAAGAAAACTACGGTGCCTTGGGCGCGTCAGCAATTACAAACCGCCTTGTTGCCTACGCCATCGTCACGAGTGGACTATACATTGGGTCGATATTTGTTCTTTTCAAACATGGGGTACCCGCTCTAATAACTAACGTGTTCATTTTATTAATTTTGGGTTCGACAGGGTACTTAGCAGTCTTATTATTTTTGGCGTTCTCCAAAAGTGCTGCAGGTTATTTGACAAAGACATATTTCAAAATCCTAAAAGTTTTTCGACCGAAGAAACTCACCGAATATTACATAAAAAAAACTCAACATTCCATGGAGGGCTTCTATGAAGGCTTCAAGGTCTTCCGCGAAAATCCCCGTTACCTAATACGTCCCATCATTTTCCACGCATTAGCATATATTCTGGGGTTATCAGTTTTTGTCCTTGTTTTCTACGCTTTAGGCATAACTACAGTTACACCCGGATTTTACATTGCTGTGTACTTTATTGCGACTTCCTTCCAAGATGCCTCCGCAAGCTTCTCTGTGGGGTCACTTGACATTTTGTTAGCCACAATATTCATACTCTATGGAATCAGCAGCGGCTTAAGTGGCATCGCAGTGGTCATATTGAGAAGCGCATTGTTCTGGTTCCCATTGCTTGCAGGCTTCGTTTGCGTGCAGATCATCGGGGCAAAGAACTTAGTAGCCGTCAAACCAAAAGACATGAGAAAAAGCATGGAGGAACGAAAGCTTGGTGAGAAAACCGTCCCCTTATCAGAGTCGCCAACAACAAACAACATTGATTTGAAAACTGGTAAAATTTTTAAAATCGATTCGGAAAACCAAGTGGAATCGCAGGAACACCAAGAGAAGCAGAAGTCACTTGAGAAGTAAGGTTAACTTAAAGTAATCGGAAAATTCGGAAGAGTGGGAAAATTAAGTTCGCCTACATGTAACTTTTCTAGCGATTAACTTTCATTAGAGGCATCACGCCCGACAAGCTATACTGTGACTGCCACGTCCAACAAAAAGTTTATTCGTTGAAGGCAAAAAGTATAAGTTAAGCGGATTAAGCCACGCGCTAATTGGATAAAGCAGAGAAAGAGCGAAGATTACAAACGCCTTATCCCGTTAGCAGCCTGACCCGTCCAACTATTTGCTGCCGGTCTCCTTTTCCACTTATTCAAGTTTCATATAAGTTTGAATAGATTATAAGGCGATGTGGTTACACTTTGAGGCAACAATTCAGCGCTGCCTTTGGTTAAGCGACAGTTTGAGAATTCACTCCAACGTCGCCTTCTGGGTCAATATTTCCAATCCATAACCGCTTTATTGCAGCTTAATCAGGTTATTTTATAGTGAAATACTTGGAACTTCTTCGTACTGATAAAGGGATTCTGGCCGAAACCGATAAAATTAGCGTCTCCGCCGAAAAAAAGAGTATCCATATTCTCTACGTTGACGGCGACAAAGATATTCTCCATTCGTCCAAGTTGCTGCTTGAAATGAAAGGTCTCTTTAAAATCGACCATGCCTTGAGCGTTGAAGAAGCTTTTGAAAAATTAAAGATACTATCATACGATGCGGTAATTTCTGATTTTGAACTGCCTAAAAAGAATGGTCTTCAATTTCTTAAAGAGCTCAAAGACCTCAAAAATGACATTCCATTTATTCTCTTCACGAGCAAGGGCGGGGAAGAAGTTGCTGTTGAAGCGTTAAACCTCGGCGCAGACGGATATTTTAACAAACTGGGAAACCCCACGGCGGCTTACCGCGAACTTGCCCACGGCATTATTCTTGCCGTCGATAGGCGAAGATCTAGGCAGGCTCTGGATGAAAGCGAGAAACGTTATCGATCTCTTATGGAACATGCTGTTAATATTATAATCGTCCATGACTTAGATGGCAGAATTCTCGATACAAATAAAATGGCCCGTGAAACCCTGGGGTACACCAAAAAAGAAATGCTTTCGATGAAAATTTCCGCTCTTGACCCTCGCGCATCAATCGGTAACTTGGAATGGTCGAAGGCGCTTGATGGACAGAACATAACTTTTGAATCGAATCTAATATGCAAAAATAAAAGCTGCTTTCCAGTTGAGGTATCTTTAGGCTCAATGGTTTTGAACGAAGAAAAAGTCTTGATTGCAATTGTTAGAGACATCACGGAACGCAAAAAAGCTGAAGAGAATCAGCGTCTTTCTGAGCAGAAGTATCAAAGCCTCTTTGAATATACTCCAGACGCAATCGTAATTTTCAACTTCAAGGGCACGATAGAATCTGCAAATCAGGCCGCAGCCAAGCTACTGGGTTACAACACAACTGAAGAATTAGTTGGGAATCCAGCGGCTCTGCTTTCTGCAAATGCTCAAGAGCTGAAATTTTTGGTCCAGCGGTTAGCGGAGAACGGTTACGTCAAAGATTTCGAGGCAACACTTAAGAAAATAAATGGCGAAAGCTTGGATATCAGTGTAACGATAACAGTTCAAAAAGATGGGGCTGGCAATATTTTACGTTACGAGAGCATAATTAGAGATATTACAGAAAGCAAAAAGGCTCAAAGTGCGTTAAGAGAACGTACTGAACAGTTAGAGATCACTCAAAAGAAGCTTGAAGAATACGCTGCCCAAATGGAGAAGCTGGCTAAAGAACGTGCGAGACAGCTTAAAGATTCTGAGCGGTTAGCCACAATAGGCGCGACGGCAGGCATGGTTGGGCATGATCTGCGGAACCCTTTGACCGGAATAAAAAACGCTGTCTATTTCCTCAAAATTAAGGGGTCTTGTATTGCTCCTGATAAAGCTAAGGAAATGCTTGAAACAATCGACAACTGCGTTGATTNNAAAATAGTTAGCGACTTGCTGGATTACTCACGGCAAATTCACTTGGAGCTTCAACTTGTCTCGCCACGGCAACTAATGGCTGATGCCCTGTCTATGGTGCATATGCCTGAAACAATTAACGTAGTAAATAATCTTCCAGAAAAACCCTTAATTGAAGTTGACCCAGACAAGATAAAGCGGGTTTTCACAAATCTAATCAAAAATGCAGTAGATGCTATGTCAAACATAGGTGAATTAACTATTGATGGCAACCGGGAGAATGAGTCTTTTCGTATTACCTTAACAGACACTGGCCCAGGCATTTCTGATGACATTTTACCCAAACTATTCCTTCCACTATTTACAACTAAGGCACAGGGCATGGGTTTCGGGCTGGCTATATGTAAACGACTTGTTGAGGCGCATGGTGGAGCAATTTCGGTGAAAACAGCGATTGGAGAAGACACAGAATTCACAGTTTCTCTGCCGCTTAAGAACCCTTACAACTTTTATCAACAGGACGCTGATAATCAAGGCTCTTTTGCCTACCCTTAAGCTTAGACTGACGGTTTTGCGCTACTTCGTGGCTAAAGCTTAAAAGCAAATGCAAAACTATTGTTTCACCTTGCGTACAGGGAATGCAAATGGTTAAAACATCTTTAATTCCAGGCTTTTATAAGCTGCCGCTGAAAGAGCGGTTGGCAATCCTTAAAGACTACACGGGCTTAACTGACGAAGAGGTTGCGCTGCTCGCAAACACGGGTTCAGTCGCCGCCGATGTGGTTGACCACATGGTGGAAAATGTCATCGGCGTTTTTCCTGAACCGTTAGGCCTCGCAGTTAACTTCCAAATTAACGGTAAAGACTACCTTATCCCCATGGCAACTGAGGAGCCAAGCGTAATTGCCGCTGCATGCTACGCTGCCAAGATGGTTCGAGATGGCGGAGGTTTCAACACCAGTAGCACAACACCAATTATGATTGGGCAAGTCCAAGTTGTCGGCGTAAAAGATAGCAAATTTGCTCAGAAACAGGTTTTAGATGCGAAAGCTGATATTCTGAAAAAAGCCAATGACCAAGACCTTGTCCTAAACTCCTTCGGCGGCGGAGCTAAAGATTTAGGCGCCAAAATCATCGATACCACCATGGGTCAGATGCTTATTGTCGAGCTGTACGTTGACTGTCGAGACGCTATGGGCGGCAATGCCGTTAACACCATGGCTGAAGCCGTTGCACCGATGATTGAGCAGTTGACAGGCGGCAAAGTTTACCTGCGCATAATCTCTAACCTAGCTACGAGACGAATGTCCAAGGCATGGTGCATCGTGCCCAAAGAGGCGCTGGGCGGAGAAGCAGTCGTCGACGGCATCGCTTACGCTTCTGCATTCGCAGCAGCCGACCCCTACCGGGCAGCCACCCACAACAAGGGTGTCATGAACGGCATCATCGCAGTTGTGCTTGCTACAGGCAATGACCACCGCGCAATCGAAGCCGGCGGGCATGCCTACGCAGCCATAAAAGGCCCTTCTTACACAACGTTCTCACAGTGGACCAAAAACAAGAACGGCGACTTAGAAGGTGTAATCGAGCTCCCAATGGCAGTGGGGTTAATCGGAGGCGCAGTCAAAACCCACCCAATCGCGCGAATAGCAATGAAAATTCTCGGCGTTAAAACCGCAAACGAGTTCGCAGAAATCTTAGCAGCAGTCGGTTTAGCACAAAACCTCGGAGCTTTAAGGGCACTTTCAAATGAAGGCATTCAACGGGGACACATGTCTCTGCACGCACGAAATATCGCCGTCACCGCTGGTGCAAAAGACAATATGGTTGATAAAGTGGCTGCTCAGATGGTTAAGGAACGCAAAGTTCGAGTAGATCGAGCCAAAGAGATTATTGAAGAACTGACGAAAAAACAATAGAATTTTCATTTTGGTACCCTCTTTTATTTATGCTGTTTTGTCAAGAAACCTTGGATAGAACGCTTTTCTTCTATGGTTTTCATTAAAGATTACTTGCCGCCTCAACAGTTAACGACGCCAACGTAAACGTCCCAACGTGTTAGTGGGATCGCACCGAATTAAGCAGGAGATTAGCCTCTTATTCTTCAAATTCGCCGTCTTCTAAAAGTGCTTTCGAATTAAGCTCAAATAATGCTGCTGCTTGCAAAGGCAATAACCGCGGCGGCATTAACAGTCGGATTGATTGTCGGTATTTCTTTGAAAAACTGCATAATACAGCGACAGATTATCAAAATTTAACAAAATAAAGAAGAAGGGATTGTCTATTCGAGGATTATGCGTGCGTCGACTGTTTTTGCGCCTTGTTGGTATGCCATGATGGGATTGAGGTCTAGTTCCTTGATTTCGGGGTTGTCACCAAGCATCTTTGAGGTGTTGCATAGGATTCTGATGAGGGCGTCGATGTCAGCGGGAGGTGTATTTCTAAAGCCTTTAAGCAGCGGGTATGCTTTAAGCTGGGTTATCATGTCGCGTGCGTCTTCGCTTGTAATAGGTGTGACTCGGAAGCTTACATCTTTTAAGATTTCGACGAAGATGCCGCCGAGGCCGAACATGATTGTTTGGCCGAACTGGGGGTCTTTGATTGCTCCTACGATGACTTCTGTTCCTTGTGGCGCCATTTCCTGAACTAGGATCCCTGTGATTTTTGCGTCTGACTTGTATTTTTTAACGTTGTCGAGGATTTTTTGGAAGCCTGCAGCGACTTCGGCGGCGTTTTTTATGTTAACGATTACGCCTCCTGCATCGGATTTGTGGATGATGTCTTGTGAAACGATTTTAAGAACAACTGGGTAGCCGACTTGTTCGGCGAATTCTGTGGCTTCTTGTGGTGTTGTTGAGCATTTGAATTTGTTTACCGGTATGCCGTACTCGGCGCATATGGTTTTGGATTCGGGTTCTAGGAGAGCTTTTCTGCCTTCTTTTTTTGCTTGGTTAATGATTTTTAATGTTTCCTTCAAGTTATCCACTTCAATTAATGTGCTCTTGATTACTGTTGTTTTCATGGGTTTAAAATTGTTTTTGCCTACTAATCTGTATTTGACAAGGTTGATTTGACTGCCTGAGTTGTATTAGTGTTCTACACTTCGACATATCAGTATCGTAAGACATAATATTTAATAGCTGTTGTCGTGAACGTAATGACTGACCCACCATGCCAAAGCAAAGCATTAAAGAAAAAATGCAACAGGCCACCGCCAAGCTGCACCCTAAACAAAAAGAAAACAAGAACCAAGATAACACCCCCACAAACAAAAGCCGCCCCAAAAAATCCCCAATTAAATTTAGTCTAAACTTAAAGAAAAAAAAGATACCTCAGCAGCAGCTTGCCCCAGAAGTCACGATTTTACCAAAAGGTGTCAAGATAGTGGATAAGTATCCGCTATACGAACCTTTTAGTCAAGTTGTCATATATCAGGATCCTAAAACCGGCGAGTTCAAATATTTACTCGACGAGCTTCAGCTTGATCCCCTTGAAAGGGGCATATATAACCGCATATTGGAAATTCTTCTCGCAGAAATACAGTCGCCAAAGGAAGAAATAAAGGACCCTCGCAAATTTTTCGCTCAAGAAGCCAAAAAAATTGTTGACAAATACCGTATAACACTAGGTTGGCTACCTGACGTTTCATGGTACAAAATCCTCTACCATGCAGAACGCGACCTCGTCGGTTTCGGCACAATCGACTCTTTAATGCGCGACCCAAACATAGAGGATATTTCCTGTGATGGCGTAAACAAATCAGTTTACATTTGGCATCGAAATTTTGAAAGCATAGAAACTAACGTAAAATTCGCCAGCGACGAAGACCTCGACAATCTCGTTGTAAAGCTAGTTCACATGGCCGGAAAACACGTCAGCAGCGCTTTCCCAATCGTCGACGCTTCGCTTCCAGGAAAACATCGGCTTGCAGTTGCCTACAGACGAGAAATTACGCCATTTGGAACAGCCTTCACCATCAGAAAATTCCGCGAGGACCCTTACTCAATAATTGACCTTATCAACATCGGAACTTTCACGGAGGAAATGGCTGCTTACCTTTGGATTTGCCTTGAAAATCGTGCATCTGTTATGGTTCTTGGTGGAACTGCTGCGGGCAAAACAACCGCGCTCAATGCGTTGGGCTGTTTGATTAAGCCAGGTAGCAAAATTATGACTATTGAAGAAACTGCTGAGCTTAATTTGTCGCATGAAAACTGGGTCTCGCTTATTTCACGGCAAAGTTACGGTTTAGGCGGCAGTAGTGTAGGAGAAGTCGCGCTGTTCGATTTGGTTAAGACCTGTATGAGACACCGCCCTGACCTCATGATTGTGGGTGAAGTTAGAGGCCAGGAAGCATATGTTCTATTTCAGGCGTTGGCGACAGGACACGGTGGTATGTGCACTATGCACGCTGAAAACGTTCAGTCCGCTGTCAAACGTTTGACTCAAAAGCCCATGGATATTTCACCTGCATACATTCCGCTTATGAACATCGTAATGTCAATTCAGCGTGTACATTTAGTCAAGAATGGCGAAAAGAAAGCCTACCGTAGAGTCCTCTCGGTTAACGAAATCATCGAATATGAAAATTACGTTAACCCCTTCAAGTGGGACCCAATAAAAGATGTTCAAATTGAAGATCTGGATAGCAGCTTCTTATTCACCAACATCGCAGAACGAATAGGAGTAACGCGTGAAGATCTTGTAGTAGAGATGCATCGTCGCAGTGATGTTTTGCGTTGGATGCGGGAGCAAAAAATCCGTAGCTACCATGAAGTTGCACAAATAATCGCTGAATACTACGCGAAACCTAAAGGGTTCACCGAGAAAATCTTATCCAATGAGGAGGGGCATTTAGTTGCCGCTGCTCGAGAAGTTTGAGGCCTTGTCCTTCCGCCTTTTTGGGCGGTTTGCACCTTACTTTCTTAAAAACCTCTTTCCCCAACTAAAGGGTTCCCTGGAAAGGGGCAGAGTCAAAATCTACTCTGAAACCTACATGTCGCTAATGATATTTATCACTTTACTCACGCTTCCTGCATCTGCCCTAGGAATAACATTGCTTTTACTCTTTCATTCCATATATTTCCTGATCTTGCTGCCTGTTCCAGTCTTTGTATTAGTAGGTTTTCTTGTTGTGCCCATGAATAACGCCAGTGACCGATCATCGAATCTTGAACGGGAGATGCCTTTCGCCGCAGCATACATCAGCGTTATGGCATCCGGCGGAATCGCACCATACTCCAGCTTCAAACGCCTCTCGGAAGTGAACCTTATGCCAGCTATGCGTAAGGAAGCAGTAGATATTATAAAAGACGTGGAGGTTTTCGGCGTTGACCCGTTATCAGCGCTTGAAGTAGCTGCAAAGAAGACTCCGCTGGATATATTCAAGGACTTTCTCAGTGGTTACGCTTCAACCGTCATAATAGGCGGCGACATAGGCCATTTTCTTGAGCGCAAAGCAGAGGACATATTCAAAGCCAGAGCCCTACGTGTCAAAGCAGCTGCGGAGCGGCTTGGAATGCTTCTCGAAACTTTCATTATTGTAATGGTCATGATGTCTCTTTGCTTCTACATCCTCTTTGCAGTAAGTCAAATTCAAGCTGGCAGCACCGCTGCAAGCTCAAACCCGGGAATGTACTCGGGAATTCTAATGTACACTTACATTTTCACGCCAATGCTCTCCGGTCTATTTATTTATCTTGCACATAGTATGCAGCCGAAAACTCCACTGGTCGAAATGCGTCCTTACAAGGTGTTTGGTGTATGCGCTGTACTAGCCACATTTGTCTTCCTGCTACTCACCAACTTCATGGGTGCAACTCAGTTGCCAATCTTCACAACTCTTCAAGCCTGGGGTGTTGACATGCCTACAGCAGTAGCTGTTGCCTTATTCATCTGCGCCGCTCCTGCCGCGATAATTCACATACGACTTTCAAAAACAAAAACCAGCATGGAGCAAGGTGTCACCACCTTCCTAAGAGACCTCACTGAAGTCCGGAAAACAGGGCTGTCTCCTGAGCGATGTATTGAAAGCCTCTCAAAACGAGATTACGGCGCCTTTAGCAAAGAAATTCGGAAAATCAGTTCCGAAATCTCCTGGGGTATCCCAGTAAAGCAGGTTATGATGGATTTTGTCCATCGAACAAGAAGCTGGATGTCTCAGATCGTGATGTTCCTGCTAGTTGAAACTATCGATGTCGGAGGCGGAACCATTGCAATGATTGAGTCTCTCGCCCGCTTCAACAACTTAACACAGGAAGTTGAGAAAGAAAAGAAAGAGTCAGTTCGCCCCTACGTCATGATGCCCTATTTAGCATCAATCCTACTAGTAGCTACAACAATAATGATGATGAGTTTGACAACAGGTTTCGGTGCCACAGCCACTGGGGTCACTAGCTCGGCAAGTGCAGCAGGTAATGCAATGGAAAAGACGGTATTCATCACAGCAGTGATCTTCAACAGCTTCCTCATCGGGATTGTTGCGGGAAAAATCAGCGACGAATCCATAGCATCAGGCTTCAAGCATGCTGCAATCCTCGTAATAATTTCGCTTGTAGCTGCAAAAGTGATCCCACAATTCATCCACATAGGTTAGGAGGTTGCCAAACACGAGAATACGCTACCAAAGTTTCCGCAAAAACAAAAAGGGCGTTAGCCCAGCCCTTTCAACCATTATCTTGATGACCGCTGTAATCGCAATGATTATGGTTGCCATGAGCTACGCAAATGGAATGTTGAATTCGCAGATGGCAAATAACGAATTCACCTCAAACCAACAGTTCATGGCGACCACTGGGCAACAGATGGATGCTGTTGCTTGGAACCTTGGCAGTACCCAGACAGTTACGTACTCAACCCACTTTGGCTTTTTAAGCTTCAACGCTTCGGCACTTAACTATTCCTTCGCAGTTTACAGCAGCAGTTCAGGGTGGGTTAACTTTACCGCCCCCGCCACAGGCCTTCTCCTCTACAACATGCCTCTTAGTTATGTTTCATTAGGCAGCAACTATTTTGAGCGAGTGCCCGTCAACGCGAACAGTTCATTTCTGCAGCAAGGCGCTTCAGTGCCAGTAAACCAAGTGTTATGCGAGGAGAAGCTATCAAGCAACTCATCGTGCTACACCAGAATTGCCTTGGTACCAACAATAAGAATGTTCAATTCAACAATCATGGGAACACCATCGACAAGCTATTACAAATTCTATCTGCCCTACCTCTGCCAATTTAGCACTACACATTCGAGCTCCCCTTCAGTTACCTTAACTGGCGAAAATGTCACAGAAATCACCACGTCAGGCGTCACAAAAATAATCGTCACTGCAATACCGAGCATTAGCGCAGGATTTAATTCCTCGTTTTTCAATTTCGCAAACAATTCTGTGACCCTTAACATTCCCAGCTCAGTTGCTGAGTTCTACTTCGGTGAAGTCACAACTACTGAGGGATGCTCATAAGAAATTTGGAGGATAAAGCATGGCGCATGTAACAATCGAATACATGATTTTTGTTCCCGTTTTAATCTTGCAGATTATCGCTTTCCCAATTGCGGCAGCATCGATAATGAACGCTTGGTCAGATTCCAGAATGGCGCTTCAGTTGCAAGAAATATCTAGTGACCTTGGCAGTTCTATGCAGCAGTTATACTACACGATGAATCATGAGTCCATATCAAGCGGAACAATCACCACAAATCTCAACGTGCCCATAACAATTCAGGACGGCAATAACGGCTACAATTACTTGATAAGACTTACAAACGCGACCAATTCTGGGAGTTCAGTCATGGTCTTGAACTTGACTTTAAGCCTAATTGGCGCGCAGGGCACTGCATCAAGCATTGTAACTCTAGGCAGTAACGCTTCTTGGCCCAACAACTCAACATTTACTAGCAGTGAAATTACTCAGATAAGCGCCAACAAAACATCAAACACAATCACTTTAACCTTCCAAGGGGGCGCTTAACATAGCACACGCAACTATGGACCATATAATCTCGCTTATAGTGTTCATTGCCGCATTCATGGTTTTCATTGGGCTATTTAGTCAAAGTATCCAGAGTGCAGTAGCTTATCAACAACACAGTGGGCTGTCAACAAAAGTCAGTGACCTTCTGGACACTATGCTTCTGAACCCGGGAGAAAACGCAACTTGGGGAACAGATGGCACTACACCATCAGCCTTCGGTCTGCAGGCTCCAGAGTTCACTGAGTACCAGCTAAGTCCATTTTCTCTCATGCGTTTAGACTGTTCCACTGCTGACATGGTTGAGTACCAAAAAACAACTCCGAATATATATTACAGTAGTTTAGAGTCTGGGTTCGGTGCTTCCTTAGTTACGCCGCAAGCTCAGGAAATTAACTATTCAAAAGCATCTATGTTGCTTGGAATAAACAACACTTATGCTTTCCAATTGACATTAACCCCCGACATCACAATCGCAATAAATGAAACATGTGCAAGTTCCCCGTTGAGCCTGACTATGGTTGCAAGCGGGACGGGTTTTCCATTAGCGAGCGCAACAATAAATTATTGCCTTATACTAGTTACCTTGCCTCAAAATCAGTACCCATCCTACACTATTCAAAGCGGCGCTGTTACAACTGATCAGCTTGGAATAGCCAACGTGACGTTTTCAAGCGTTGTTAATCCTGACCAAGTTTACGCTTTTGTAGCGTACGGACACTTAGACGGTCTTGTAGGAGTAGGCTACCATACACGTGACACTTCAACCAGCCAATATATCGTTCCGATCGTTGAAAACATGACCTCGCAACAAGTCGTTTTAGCGCATAACTATGACCTAAACGATTCAAACTCACCACAAGCCAGCCTAAACTACAACGCAACCTTTCTCATTTCAACAGAAGACTACTCGCTAACAACTTTATCGCTTGGATCACCCACTAACCCTGGTGTTGTAGGCACTGTTACATCGGGCGTTGGCAACCCCTACTCTAATGTAACTTTACCTACCTCCACAACTGGCATTTTAATTGTAACCTACCAGCAGGGCAATACAACCCAGGGCGGCGTAGTAATGATGCCTTGGGGCATAAGCTCGTTAGCGTTTCCAGTGACGTTTGGCGCTAATCCAGCCGGACAAAGTTGGGTTGCCACTGATATTCGGCAAGTAACAGTCGGGGGCGTAGCATACCAAGCAAGACTTGCGTTATGGAGTCAAACTACACAGGTGACTGGCTAAATGATTCGAACAATCGAAGTATTATTTGTAATCCTCATCATATCTGGCGCATTTGTAGGAGCCGCCTACTTTGAGGTTCTGCCGGCGCCAAACAAAATTTCGCCCATAAACCTTGATCGTCTCTCTTTAACAACGCTTCAAATGCTTGATTCTCAGTACGATTTAAGCACGGCAGCCTTCCAAACTAGCAACCCTGCGCTTTGGGGTCAACTGCAAGTTGCACTTGCAGCTTCATTGCCTCCAAATGTCGTCTACAATTTAACTGTTTACAATGTCAATGACGCTGGAGGCCCAATCTACACTAATGGAACCTCAATCTCAAACGCTGATCTGCTTGGAGAAAACTCAGGTGAATCAACCTACACTGTTGCCTCATCAAACGTAACTTTCAATTTTACCCCACAGAAAATCGGTGAAGGAGGCAACGGCGGAACACTCTACATTTTGAACTGTAGCGACGCAAACGGCTGGTGGATTACTGGCTACACCCCGCAAAGCTTAGCACAGGACTTCTACAATCTGTTGTCGCCCTATTTCGTTAACACAGTGATGGTGCAGAACACGACTCAGCTTGGGCAGATACTCAACGGGACATCGCTGCAGGGTGAAGCTGTCCAAAACGCTGTAATTCTGAATACATGCGGTGAAGTAATACCGATTCCATCAGGTTACTACTCGAGCAATGGCGTCGGCTACGACTCAGCAGACAACTCCTATGCGCAGTACTCATATACGTTGGGGCAAAGGGTTCTTCAGTACAACTGGACAATGGCTAGTATCGTTGGTTACCCGCTTTACTATGTTTCAAACACCGCTCTGTTTTCAGGCATTCAGAACACATGGGGAATTTATGGAGTTCAATGCATCGGCGCGGCGTCGCTAAACGCTTTTTTGGAAGGGCTTGATAATCAGACCTACAGTTACAATTCAAATTGGATTACATCTGATTTGTCTTCAAGTGGCCCCGACTACTTATCCAGCATAGCGATGAACTACTGCAACTACTACGGTATCTACCCTTCAATGTACCAAACTTTCACAAGAGCGCTCCCTAATTCGATATTGCAAAGTTACCACCTCAACATTGCCGTTAACGTTTTCAACCCCGTAGGAGCGTACAATCCCGCCGCAGTGTACACTCATAATCCAAGCGGGTCATCAAACATTAATGGCGCTTTTTTAGCTCTTGGGTTAACACGAACACCTGACGCCAGAGTGACAGCGCTAAGTCTTCTCTCATATTATCAACCTAGTCTTTATCCTTCAGAGTACACTGCTGCAGGCACATCAAGACTTGTAGTTCTGCAGCTTGGAATGATAGGAGGTTCATAGAATGCTTAACAACAAAAAAGGTCAGTTTTCAATTATTGCAGCTTTGCTGGTAGCTATTGTTCTTGTGGGATCTGTTGCTGCCACCTACGCTGCCATACGCTACAGCCCCATACAAAATCAACCACAAATAATGAGTGCCATTGATGAAACCAACCTGGCGCTGAAACAGATTTTAGGCTTCACCGTCGGTTATTACGGCTCAGTTTTGCAGGTCACAGGTAACTCGTCATATGCCCAAACTTTGGCCAGTAACTACTTGGATAGTGGCTTACAAAACATCGCTGAGGTGAATCCTCAATGGGGCTCTTCATTTAACGTTGCCAACCTAGCATTGAGCACCTGTTGGTTTACAAATCAAAGCTACAGCCAAGCAACATTAAACGTGACATATGACCTGACGGGACTCGGCATATCTGGAATTACGTACTCGGCATCTTGCCAACTCAATGTGCAGATAAATCCCTCATCAAGCAACAGTCAAATATCTTTAACTGTGCTGGAAGACGGTGGCACACCCATAGTTGGTTTAAGCATTACAAACTTCAAGTTTTACCTTTACCAATACAACAACCTGACCTGGGCAACAGTTAATCCGCCTGATGAGCCCACCTCCTCCACCAACGGCACCTATACCGTCGATGTACCTACAGGCATAAACCCACAATCTTACTCCATACAAGTGCAAGATTCCCGTGGCATAACAGTTGCAGCATCCTCTTTTAGCCACTTCACAGGCAACCTTTCCTTCAACAGCACCACACAAAGTGGCGGGGACTATGTCAACCAGTATAACTCATCAGTTGACAACATAGCCGACGTAGGGGCGCACAGCAACTTCACCGCGCAGCAACAGGGTCCAGATGGAGTTTACGATACACTGACCGAGCAAACAACTGGAACCCAAACACAATCTTACTTCCCTGATACATACAGTGTTCAAACAGGAAGCTTGATTTCAGGAACAGTGGCTAATCTACAGCTGAACAATCCTCCGTATATGATTTTTCAAAGCAACGCCACAGTTTTTTCACCTACTCAATACAGCACAACAACCTTTGACAGCGCCAACAACACATCTACAACAGGTGCAACTTCTCTTTCTTGGAAACAAACGACAGGAACAGGAAACGATAGGCTTCTGTTAATCAGCATCAACACTTTCAACTACAACGGTGCCCCAACCACTGTAAGCAGCGTAAATTACGGTGGAACCGCCATCACTTTAAACTACACCGCATTGTACGCTACAAATCCCCAAGTCCGCAGCTACATTTACTATCTCGTTAACCCAGCATCAGGTACCAATTCAGTAACCGTTAATTTTGCGGCTTCAACCGCCGCCAGCGTCGGTTCAACAACCTACTACAACGTCAACCAAACCATGCCAATTCTTGCAAATACCGCGGCCAACAGCAACGGTGGAAGCCAAACACTGACCCTAACCGCTTCAGGATCATACCCAAAAGTTTTATACGGCGACATAGGAACACAAATCAGCTCTAACTCATACACTTTTACTGACCCACAAAGCAACCGTTGGAGCAACACAGTCAATTATCATAGCAGCCCAACTTATTACTGCGCAGGAAGAGGCAGCGACAAATCAGTCACCAGCGGGTCAGTCAGCTTGTCATGGACCACCACCCACACCGTTGACTGGGCAGGCATCGCTGTTTTGCTTTGTCCAACTATGCTTCCAACAACCGAAACATGCCAATTTACCTTAAGTGGACCATCGAATACTCTTACCTGGAGCAGTCTAATATGGGCAATCGACGCGTCGGCCACAAGTAGCGTCACCGCAAACATCCAATACTACAACTACAACCTTGGGCAATTTGCATCTTCAGGCAACGGTTACTGGACTGGCACAATCGGCACATCCAACACCACACAGTTGCAGACAATTGCTGCTAATCCAAGCAACTTTAGAGATAACCTTGGAAGATGGCAAGTCTGTATCACCGCTTCCGCCTCTGCATCTGCCCCGTTCACGTTTAGCTTGGACTTAGCCCGTTACCAAACAAACAGCAACCTCTACGGGCTCAGCCTTGAGGAACAGTGGACAAACCTTAACACTACAACGCTTACCCACCCCGCATTGTGCATTGACACTGCTGCCATGGGTGCGGATAACTTGGCAATCGACGTTTGGTACGGTGGAGCATGGCAGCCTCTATCTTCAGCCCTTGTCAGCGGCTGGAACAACATGTCCATCAACTCCTACCTCCTCCCAGCCCAAACGACCTTCACGGTTCGATTTAGAAGTAACGACACGGGAGACATAACCCAAAGCAGCTGGCAAGTAGACGCCGCTTTGCTAAGACCAGAGTCAGACCAAAGCCTTTTCCAATCAATGACGAATTCAGCTGCAACCGTCGCCATAGAAATATTGCAAAACGGAACAATGATCTGGCTAGGCCAAAACCTACAACTCACCTCCCAAACAATTCCTATTCCGCCTGTTCCAGTGAAAGCAATTCACATCAACGAAACCATCAATGGAGTAAACCAACAAGTGCCCTTCCAAATTGAAGATTGGGCATCATCATACACTGTCCCGTTAGGATTAACCACCAACACCACTGTCTTTGGTAACCGACAAATGATTGTTTTTCTCGTAAACACTCAAGTTTCAGCTTTCACGGTCTGGTGGAATGGCAGCGATCAAGCGGTTCAAACGCCCCTTGCTTACACTAACACATACTTCACAGGAGACAATCCAGGTAACAACTTGCTCACCAACGGAAAACTTAACCTACAAATCAGCGGGTCCTTTGCCGTAACGGCAACAATCCCTGCCTCTGGAACATCCAGTACCTCAACTTTCATGCAAGTAAACAATCAAGCCAGCACGTACGGTTCAGGAGCAGATTACGTCATATACAATGGCGTTGTCCGAGACATTGTACAGCAAGAAGCTGAATGGTCAAACGGAATCACAAATTGCCCAAACGTCTACTCCAACATGGTACTCACATTGCCTGCCAACGCAACCTACTTCACCTATCAGCTAAGACTAATGTTCCTCAACTCAGTGCAATCTCGAACAATTTCCACGCTGTGCCCCGTCGCAGTTTCCTCATCCATAGGACAACTGCAAAGTGAAAACGGCACATCAAACGGCGATCCAGTTGTCTTAACAGGCACACAGACACTAAGTAATTCCTCCGGAACTTGGCAGCATCATTGGAGCCAATTCACCACAGGAACAAGCGGTGCAGGCATAATGTTCACAGACCAAGCAAACCAGATGCTTTATACTTTCGATAGCATGGCGCCAGCAACAAACCGAGGTGCATTAGTAGCGAATAGTGCTTCCCAATCAATCTCGCTGATGCCCGTCACATTAAATAGTGTTTCCTTCCAAACCGCCCTTGACGTAACTTGGTTTGGTGCAGTAGTAACCTTTGACCCCACAACGGTTCCCATTTACACTGGAGCGGGTCAACCTGGCCTATGGATACTTGCCGAACTGCCGCCAACCATAACAACAACAGTGGGAACCTAAAAATCCCTTAACACTTATTTCCAATATTTATTTTGTATTCACTTAAGATAAATATTAATCGTTATTATTTTGAATTAGGAAAAGGAAACAGCAGGTAGCATTTGTTTGACCTCTGAATTAATCTTCATTGAGGCTAGAGTAGCAATCACTTTGGGCTTTCTGGTCTACGCGTCTTGGAGCGACTACAAAACCCGCGAGGTAAGCAACCGCGTATGGGCAATCTACGCGCCCGTAGCAGTTACCCTTATGCTTGCAGAACTGCTGATTTATGACCCATCAAAACTACTTCTATTTGGGGCCAGCGCAGGCATAATAGTTGCTATAGCGTTTTTGCTTTTCTACACTGGCGGCTTCGGAGGTGCAGACTCAAAAGCTCTCATGTGCATCGCTTTTGCCCTGCCATTCGCCCCATCACTTTACACGCCCCTAGTAAACTCCGTTGTTTCACCAACCTCCCAGTTCATTTACCCATTAACAATCTTCAGCAACGGTGTCTTGTTCGCAGCGGCAAGCGCCGTATATATGCTAATCCGCAACATTATTTGGCACAAAAAAAACGGCAAAGAAATGTTTTCAGGAACACTTCAAAAGGAATCTATCGGTAAAAAGATTCTTGTGTTAATTACAGGCTACAAAGTGACTGTTGCAAAGTTGAAGGAAAAATGGCATGTTTTTCCTATGGAAGACCTCGACGCGGAGACTGACTTGAATAGGAAACTAGTTGTTGTTCCCCATGATGAAGGGAGAGACAAAATAGTTGAAAGATTATCTAACGCCGCTGACGCGGGAAAAATCGATGGCTATGTATGGGCTACGCCTGGCTTGCCAATGCTTATATTCATTACTTTAGGTTTAATCGTTGCGTTACTCTATGGCGATTTAGTTTGGATGATCGTTCGATTCCTGATTTAGACTTGACTTAGTAATTCTTTGTCGTGTTTTGAAAAAGAAACCGAGGCTGTCACGGTGAGAACTGAGCCGCATCCGACAAATGCAAGGGCTAATCCTCTATATGAGAAAGCAGTCCAAAATACACTGAAACTTCCAGTGCCCATTTGATAAGTGTAAAAAAACGCTGATACTACAAAAAGCGCAATTGCTAACGATAACAGACATACCTCTGTCTTGAATTTCATAACCACGCTTACCCCTATTCTCCAAGCCTTTCCGTTTGTACAAACTAATCAAAAGGTATTTTAGCTTTTTGGAAATACCCCTCCAAAGGAGCTTTCCACATGTACAGCGCAGAGTGCAAAAAAGAATTAGAAGCCTTTTTGATTCAAAAACCAAGGGATTGCAGAGTTACTGTTTTGCCCGATTTCTTCCTTGACCGACTCATAAACCTGAGGTGGAGCCCGACGGAATTTTTCGATTTAGTCGCAGACGTGGCTAAGCGAAAAGGAGGCAGCATCGACGGCATAGCCCAGACTGACATTCGGGGCGGAAACGCCATCAATGTTGCATCAGCCCTCGCTAACCTCGGCGCCACAGTGACACCGATTGTATGCACAAACGCACAGGGTCTTGAGCAAATAAAATACAGCTTCAAAGGACTTTTGATTGATACTTCGCACATAAAAATTCAAGACAAAGCCTCGACGACAACCGCTTTAGAGTTTAAAAGTGGAAGCGAAAAAACAAATGTTATGATTCGGGATTTGGGTTCGCTCGTCAATTTTGGACCAGATAACTTGGACGAACTAGACTATGAGCAAATCGAGGCTTCTGATTATACCTGCGTTTTCAATTGGGCGGGAACAGCAAAATATGGCACAATTCTGGCGCAAGCAGTTTTTGCCAGGGCAAAAAAAAGCGGGTATAACAAAACATACTATGACACAGCAGATCCCACACCTAACGCGCCAGCAATATGGGACTTGATGGAGAAGGTTCTAAAATCCAGTCAAATTGACATATTAGCGGTTAACGAGAATGAAGCAATAATCTACGCTTCACTCTTTGACAAAACTATTGAAGAGAAAAAGCAGTATTTGGAGTTCTCAGAGCTAGCGATGCAAGCTGCCCGCGTTTTATCCAAGCGCTTGCAAGCCCGAATTGATTTGCACACTACGGCCTTCTCAGCCAGCTTGGAAGGGAACGCGGAGGCGGTAGCTCCTTCTTTTAAGGTTAAGGTGCTGCGGGCGACGGGTGCCGGTGACGCTTGGACTGCGGGCAACATTTTAGGCGATCGAAACAGCCTTTCTGATGAATGTCGTTTGCTTTTGGCGAACGCTGTTTCCGCTTGCTACCTCTCAGACCCAGAAGGAAAACACCCTACATGGAGCAAACTCACCAAATTCCTTAACGAAAATATATTGGCATAATCAAATCTGTTTAGCAATTACGCTTCAGGAAAAGGTGGGAGGGTAGGGTTTATTTTTTGTTGTAAATAGTAGGGCCTCTCTAGTTTTTGGAAAAGCTTGTTTTGGGTTGATTTTGTGGTTTAGCGTTTGATTCGGTTTCTGGTTAGGGTGAAAAAAGGCGTTTAAAGACACAGAAAGACATTAAAAGACAGGAAAAGACAAAAAAAGGTGACCCTTGACATGCAGCTTACACGGTGGGATACATTCAAGAGAAAAATTAACTTTGGACCGAATATGACTTCTTGCTGCCAGATTCATTGTTGCTTCTGCAGAGTCTACGCATGAATCCCAAGGGAACACTCAAGATCGCTGAGATTACTCCTAAGCTTGAAAGCATCTTTTGAAAGTTATCCAAGTCGCTTCGGTTGACGGCGCCGATGGATTTCTACAGGTAAAAATGCACACAAAAATTTTAAGCAAGTAATCCTAGCATCCATGGCAAACGTCGAAAATGAGGGTTAGATGTGGGTAAACTGTTCGGTAGCTCAGGCGTGAGAGGGCTGGCAAATGTTGATTTAACTCCTATGCTGGCTTGTAAGGTTGGATTAGCGGTGGCGGCGTATGCAAACGCCAAAAAAGTTGTTGTGGCGCGGGATACAAGGGTCAGCGGCTTTATGCTGCAGGACGCCTTGGTTTCGGCTTTGCTGGCAAGCGGCAGCGACGTTCTCTTAGCAGGAGCCGTTCCTACACCCACTTTAGCTTACGCGACAAGAGAGCTCGGCGCAGACGCAGGTTTCATGTTAACTGCCTCGCATAATCCTCCACAGTACAACGGCATCAAAGTGTTTCGCCCCGACAGCCTCTCCTATGTTGACCAAGACCAAAACGCTGTAGAGCAAACTGTATCTTCAGGCGCTTTCAGGTTGGCTCCATGGCAAAACCTCGGTAAAGCAATCCATGTTGATGCAGCTGATCTCTACCTGCAGATGGCGTTTAAAGCGGTAAAGCTCCAGAAGCGGTGGCATGTGGTGGTTGACCCTGGATGCGGCGCAGCTTACAATGTTGGTCCATCTATGCTCAAGGCCATGGGCTGCAAGGTCACTGCTCTTAACGCTCAGCCAGATGGGCATTTTCCAGCACGCAAATCGGAGCCTAACGCTGAATCCCTAAAAGACTTGTCAGCTGTAGTCAAGGCTTTGGATGCTGAAGTTGGCGTTGCTTTTGACGGTGATGCTGACAGGGTTGCATTCATTGATGAGAAGGGAGCCTTCGTCAATTTTGATCGTTCACTCGCTGGGTACGGTGCCTACGCGTTGAAACGGAGCGGCGGCGGAACAGTGGTAACCAACGTGGAGGCTTCCATGTGTGTTGAGACTATGGCGGGCGCGCAGGGCGGTAAGGTTATCCGAACTAGGGTTGGGGACATCTACATTTCCGAAGCCATCAAACAATCGGATGCAGTCTTCGGTGGAGAGCCATGCGGCGCATGGGTGCACCCTCAACTTCATTTTTGCCCGGATGGACCACTCTCTGCAGCGCTGATGCTAAAAGCCTTGGAAGAAGAAAACAAAACCCTTAGCCAATTCATCGAAGAGGTCCCTGAGTACATTACCAAACGGGAAAACCTATCTTGCAAAAACGAACTCAAATACAAAGCGGTAGAGGCCCTTGGCACTCTTCTAAAATCGGCGTTTCCAGACTACACCGACTTTTCAACAGTCGACGGCGTACGGTTAGCGCTTAAACAAGGCTGGTTGCTAGTTCGGGCTTCAGGAACTGAGCCACTTATCCGCTTAACCGTTGAGGGCGAAACGGAGGCTGTGGCAAATGATATAACCCGAAAAGCCACTGAATTAATCAAGAAGCAGGTTGAGGCTGGATTGAAATGAAAGCAGTGTTGCTTGCAGCTGGCGAAGGCGTGAGGCTGCTGCCTATAACGGCGACGCGTCCAAAGCACTTGATTAAGCTCTGCGGAAAACCAATTCTACAGTACAGCTTAGAAGCAGTAAAAAACGCTGGGATAACTGAGGTATTAATCGTCGTCAAGTACATGGAAGATAAGATTCGCGAGTATTTTGGAGACGGAGCCAAATTTGGGCTTCATATTACCTATGTTAAGCAGAGTCAGTTAGGCGGCACAGGTGATGCGGCTCTAGTAGCTGAACCATACATTGACGGCGATTTTGTTCTTGTTTACGGCGACCTGCTGTTTAGCGGCGATGCAGTGGAAAAAGCAGTTAAACTATACAAACGTGGGGAAACGGCTGCGGTTATGGATGTTGTCCATGTTGATAAACCTGAACATTATGGGATTATTGAGCAAGATAAGCAGGGTCGGGTTAAACGGATAGTTGAGAAGCCAAAGCAAGGTACAGCACCTTCTAACTTGGCGAATGCAGGAGTCTACGTTTTTGAGCATGAGGTTTTCGAGAAAATAAAAAGGATAAAGCAATCTGAACGCAAAGAGCTTGAATTAACCGACGCTGTTTCAATGCTGGCAAGCGAGGGCAAAACTGTTCTGCCGGCTGAGCTTCCGAAGCCAGATTGGTTTGATGTTGGCAGGCCGTGGGATCTGCTAGAGGCTAATGTTTGGGCACTTAAACGGTTGGAGCACAGGGTTTTAGGCACTGTTGAGCCAGGTGCGCACCTGTTTGGGCCTGTTACAGTGGCAGAGACTGCCCGAATACGTTCGGGTGCATACATTGAAGGGCCCGTTTTCATCGATGAAGGAGCAGATGTTGGACCAAACTGTTTCATCCGTGCCGGCACCAGCCTGGGCAGAAACGTGCGTGTAGGCAATGCCTGTGAAGTAAAAAACAGCGTAATTATGGATGGCACCCATATTGGGCATCTCTCTTATGTTGGGGACAGCGTATTTGGAGAAAAATGCAATTTGGGTGCAGGAACCGTCACCGCTAATCTGCGCTTTGATGACGGCATAGTTAAAATGATGATAAAAGATCAAGTTGTTAGCTCGGGCAGACGCAAGCTTGGCGCTATCTTCGGCGATAATGTGAAGACAGGGATTAAGTCGCTGTTTATGCCAGGCGTAAAAGTAGGTGCGAACACATGGGTCGGAGCAAACCTTATGGTGGAAAAAGACCTGCCAGCTAACGCGGTAGCTTTGCTTAAACAGAACTGCGAAATACATCTAAAGAAAACATAGACTTCCAGCCTGCGGTAAATTTGTTTCTTTGTGGTTTGAGTTGCTTTCTTGTTTTAGCGTCAGGGGCGTTGGCAGGTTGCGTGTTTTAGCGTGTTTCCCCGTGCCGTAGCGTATCCCTGCGTGTTTCTGCGTGTTTTAGCGTTGAATAGCGTATCTTAGCGTATATTTATGCCTCAGATAGAAGGGGTTAGATGAGCGGTATGGCGTTAACTTAAGAATCAGGACGAAGTGAATATGACAGAATGTCGCAGGTCCACAAAAAAAACGAGCACGCGATTGTTTTCTGCTGTTCTATTAATATTAAAGATAAATACTGGGACTACAATTTCGTATGCTTAAAGGAGAAACAAAACTTGTCTGTAGCGCAAAGAAAATATTTCACTGAAGTCTCAGCGTTGGCAGATAAAACAGTGTCTGTAGTGACCACCACTGGAAAAACATTCAACGGCACCTTAATCGGCATTAACCCTGACACCATGAGTCTCTGCATAGCTGATGCAAGAGACGAAACAGGCAAAACGCTTCACCGATTAGTCATAAATGGCGCCACCGTCGCTCAAATAGCAAGCGCAGAGAAACCATTCGATCTCAAAGCCTTAGCATCTCGACTAGAAAAAGTCTTTCCGACGTTAGTAGAGCTTGACGAAAATAACGGTTTCATAATGGTTATGCGCAAAGTTAAGCTAACCGAAAAGGGCGTTGTTGACGGTTCAGGTCCAGCTGCCGACCGAGTGCAAAAAGTATACCAACTGTTCATGAGTGAAGTTAAAGGTTAAACAAACCAGCGGAGTTGCTGCTCCTCTTTCTTCTTTTCTTCTGTAATACTTCTTATAATACCAAATGATTCGAGCACTTTCTTGATTTCCCCGCTGCTTTCTTCCAATTTTGAGAGGTCAACATCAAGTTTGAGGTATTTGCCTAAGGTAGTTAATGCGTAGCGGGCAGCGTTTATATCGGGGTTCATTCCAGGCGTATCTACAAGAAGTGAGAAACCTTTCATCTCTCGCACTCCAGCCAAACCGACGGATAAGCCTGCGATGCCGAAAACATGTCCAACCATTACTTTAGTACCTAAATCTAAAGCTTCTTGCATTGTATCTAAATCGGTGGCAGTACTGTAGATACCTGGTACAGACTGGGGCTCATCCTTCTTGAAGCCGCCGATGGAAATTACAAATCGGCATCCGAACTCTTTCGCTAAATCAAGCGCTTTACCGCACAACTCGTATTGCCCAACAGTTGTCAACGCCTGAGTATTGCCAAACCAGATTATAATGTCCCGTCCCCCATCTTGACGTTTGACGTAATAAAGTTCGTTTATAGGTGAGAGCGCCCTCCCGTTTTCCGTCGTAACTGCGAAGTCTTGGAATGAGGACGAAAAGATTTGGACGAATAATTTTGCTCTTAGCTCCTTTATCAAATGCAATGCGGCGATATTAGCTACAAAACCTATTCCGGGCAAGCCTTCGATGAGAATTGGATCGTTTAGTTGAGGTCTTTCGCTGATATCTATTGAGCAAACCATTTGTGTACATCTCTCTCGGTAATAGACAAATTATATCATATAAGCCTGCCTAATACAAAATTCGTTCAAGCTCACCCAAAAGTTAAGCAAGTAGTTAAGGACGGGAAGGGAAATTTTTCCGTTCAGCCAAGAAAACAGTCTTTTGAGTGAACACCAGGGGCAGATCACTCCAACTCCGGCAAATGTTAGCAGATGCATACGAAAAACGGGCCTTGCATAATCAGGTCAAAACTGCCAGAAGCTGAAAAAAGCAGGTCCATAAATCTTTTAGATTAGCCATCACCCCCTTGGTCACAGCCATAGCGAACTAATGTTTTTTATAACTGGGAATTGTTTGTTGTTGTGGCTTTCAAATTGAGTTTCGAAATAAAAGAAAAAGACCTTCTCGGTAGAATTGGCAAACTTAAAACCAAAAGCTGCACAGTGGAAACCCCACTGCTTTATCCCGTAATAAACCCTAGCATACAACTTGTTCCAGCCAGAAAGCTAAAAGAGACTTTTGGTTTTCAAGCGGTCATAACTAACGCTTACATACTCAGAAAAAACTTTGGTGATAAACCAATAACTGAAGGCTTGCACAAGTTTTTAGGCTTTGATGGAGCAGTAATGACTGATTCAGGAGCGTACCAAATCCTCGTTTACGGCGGGGTCGAGTTTACGCAGCCAGAAATCATTGCTTACCAGGAAGGCATCGGCAGCGACATAGCTACTATGCTTGATATTCCAACCGGGTGGAAAGTCACAAAAGAGCAGGCACAAGAAACTGTGGCGGAAACCTTGCGGCGTGCTAAAGCTTTTTTTGAAATTAAAAAGCGGGATGATATTTTATGGGTTGGTCCAGTTCAGGGTGGGAAACACCTTGACCTGGTTGCTAGCTCGGCAGTGGAAATGGGAAAGCTGCCTTTTCAAATTTATGCGTTAGGCAGCCCAACTGAAGTTATGGAGAGCTACCGTTATGACGTCTTAGCAGAGATGATTCTGACGGTAAAAAAGGGGTTGCCACCTGAACGCCCCCTTCATTTGTTTGGCGCTGGACACCCAGCAATGTTTTCCTTGGCGGTGGCGTTAGGTTGCGACCTCTTCGATTCAGCCGCCTACGCATTATATGCCCGTGAAAACCGTTACATGACTGAAGACGGCACATCGCGGTTGCAAGAACTAGATTATTTCCCCTGCTGCTGCCCCCACTGCTCAACCGAGACGCCCCGAGGACTTGAAGCTAAACCAAAAAAGATACAAGAACTATTTCTTGCAGAACACAACCTTTACGTTTGCCAAGCAGAACTCAAACGAATCAAACAGGCAATTCGCGAAGGCAGACTTTGGGAGCACACAGAAATGCGCGTCCACAACCACCCAGCATTGCTGTCAGCCCTCAAAAAACTACGAAGCCACGGCGACCTGCTTGAACAGTTCAGTCCGTCTGTAAAGCCAAGCGGATTCTTTTATTTCGATTCAGTGGGACTAATTCGTCCAGAAATCACGCGGTACCGCAAACGACTGAGCGAACGTTACAGTCCACCCACCGATGCAAAAGTACTGTTTCTGGTCCCGCAAACTCGTAACAAACCATTTCACAAAGCGCCAGAATTCAAAAAGATAAGACAGCTCTTGAGAAGCTTAGGCGAAACACTCGCCTCAAAGGTCCATGTTTGCGTTTATTGTGCCCCATTCGGCTTGGTTCCATTGGAGCTCGATGAAGTTTACCCGCTTAGCCAACACGAAACCGCTGTTCCACCTGACTTAGAAACCATAAATTATGTTGCAAACCACAGCGCTGAATACATTACAGCTAGAGGATATAGTTGCGTTGTTTTGCTAAATGACCCTAAACTCTGGGCAGACATCGTAAAAGCTGCATGCGAGTCCGCATGCAAAACGAAAAACATACAGTTTGAAAGTGTGGATGCAAATGCTGCTACAACCAAAGAAATTTTAGAGCGTTTAGAGAATATTCTACGGAAAAATCTGAGCGAATAACATTGGTTCACGCCGACTTACACGTCTTAAAGGATAGCTTAACTCGAATAATGCCGAATTTATCAATCATACACATTTATATGATTGAACTTAAATTAAGTCCATATGTGCGGTTAGTAAAAACTAAACGCATAGTGAGATGAAAAAACATGAACAAAAAAGTCCTTCACGAACCAAACCTAAGTTCACTTTTAATGATCGAGAAGGCCATCATAGAATGCACCGACCACTGCACTCGGACACAACTCTGGAAGAGCTTGCCAAAAGGAATGCAATACCAAACATTCAAACGCGCAATGGATTATCTGGAAGCTTCTGGAAAAATCGCTTCAAATTCAGGTCGCATCATTTACACTGGCGTTAACAACGACAAGTTAGCTGCAATGATCAAAACAAGCGTCAAAGCTTAAGTTGTTTTGTAGCCGAAGCGTAAATCGTATTCTGCATGGGTCATTATGTCAAATATGTAAACGCACCCATTCACTACTGTATAACAAGAACGATGACCTTCCGGGTGGTCGTAACGATATAAGTTATTAACTCCGTATTTTTCCTGATAAAAGGCAGGAACTAAAGTTTTTCCAATAAGGTCTCCTGCAAACATGTGCTCTTTGAGGACAGTTTTCATGTCGGCCAACCATTTGTGGAACTTATGATCGTCATCCAATGTTTTTAACAGTGAATCGAGCTCAATTACGAAAAAGACGTCTTTGGCGGGCATCCTGCGTTTAGGCATGTCTTTTAGAACAATACACACAAGCACTTAAGAATTATTATCGGTTGTTTGAGACGCCTGACTATACAAATGAAAATGATTGCTAAAAAAGTTAATCTGCAACCATAGCATAAAACATTTTGAAGTAGTTCAAAAGACTGCTAAGAATAGTGATGGAGATATAGTTATAGAACCTCTGTACGCCGACTTACATATCCATACAGTATATTCTTCTGACTCTCTAATTCAACCCAAAACATTGGTTGATATGCTTGCTGCCCATAGCTACATCAAAGTTGCGGCTGTAACAGACCATGACAGCGTACGCGGTTGCAGAGCAACAGTCGAATTGGCTTCCGCTTACCCGGACGTTTTAATTATTCCAGGAGTCGAAATCACTACAACATTAGGAGACATAGTGGTTTTAGGCACCACTGAGTTACCGCCCAAGCCTTGGACACCTGAAGCCGTTGTGGACTTCTCAAAAAGTGTGGGTGCAGTTTCGGTTGTGGCTCACCCATTTCGCCTGTATGGTATGGGAGAAGCCGCAGGGAAATACAATGTGGATGCAATAGAGGTGCTCAACGGCGGGTCTTCCGCAGCTGCGAATAATGAAGCTAAGAAGTTCGCAAAAAGTTTAAGTTTACCCGGTACAGCAGGCAGCGACGCGCACCAAGTTTCGGAGCTGTTTAGTGTTTTCAACAAAATCGATGCTGATTTGAACGTTGGGTCAGTTTTGAAGGCAATTAAGAAGGGTTTTGTATTGGCTCAGGTGGCAACGGGGTCAATACATATTTAAAACAGAAGAAAATCATTTTAAAACGTTAACAAGTTTACATTAAGGATTGGTCTGATTGCGAGTTGGATTTTTAGGTGGAGCAAGAGAAGTTGGCAGAATGGCCATAAGTGTAAAATCACAAAAAAGCCAAGTCATAATAGATTACGGGGTTATGCTTGATCGTGAGCCTGGTTTTCCAATGCATGTTCCACCCAAAGATGTGGACGGACTAGTACTGACCCACAGCCACCTTGACCATTCAGGCGCGCTACCTATCTTTTACATCAACGACAAAAAGCCCTTGTACACTAACAAACTAAATTTGGAGTTAACTCAGGTTCTCATTTCTGATTTTATCCATTTGTCAGGTTACTATTTGCCTTTTGAATATCTAGAACTCAACACATTGATGAGAAGCAATAATCATTTGGATTTTGGTCAGGAAGGAGCAATCGGCGACATGAAAGTTAAATTGTTTGACGCTGGACATACCCCTGGAAGCGCTCAGGTGCTCATTGAAGCAGACGGAAAAAAAATCCTCTACACCGGTGACTACAACATGGAGGACAGCAGGCTTTTGACGGGTGCATCGATGGATTACGGAGATTTAGACGCCGTTGTAACGGAAAGCACCTATGCCAACGAAGACCACACTCCACGCCCAGAACTTGAGAAAAACTTTGTAGAAGCAGCCACAGAGGTGGTTGAGCTTGGCGGAACTGTTCTGATACCAGCATTCGGCGTAGGCCGAGCCCAAGAAATAGCCTGCACACTTGCAGCTAACCATTTCGAGTACCCAGTGGTTTTGGATGGCATGGCAAGGGAAGCTAGCAGGATAATAATGAATTATAAAGAGTTCCTCCGTGACCCGAAACTGTTCATGAATGCAATGCACTCATTAGACTGGGTTGACGGCTGGCGAGACAGACGGAGAGCTTCAAGAGATCCCGGGGTGATAATTTCGCCTGCTGGAATGCTAAAAGGCGGTCCTTCACAATTCTACGTTTCAAAAATCGGCAAAAAAGCGAATAACGCGATTTTCCTGGTGAGTTATCAGATTCCAGGTACACCTGGCAAACAATTGCTTGAAAAAGGGGTCACAACAATTGACGGTAAAATCCGCAAAGTTAAGGCTCAGTACAGGCACTTTGATTTCTCTTCACACTGTGGAGCAAGCCAGCTAAAAGAAGGATTGCGCCGACTCGGCGGCAAACCAAAAGTTTTCGCCGTTCACGGGGCGGAAGGCAACTGTGAATTGTTTGCTAACTGGGCGAAAACTGAGTTGGGCCTGGATGCTGTAGCACCGCGCACTGGAGAAACCTTTGAAATTTAGGCTTTCTTTATGGAAATCAACATTTTACCTGCGGTCTACTAATTAGGACGCTCTTTTTCGCTTGGGCGTCACCGCCCAAAGGCCACTGTATCATGCATTTTTAGCAACTCGATTTTTGACGCCGATAGAAAACAAAGCTTTTTCTGTGGGTAATGTTACTTGCAAAGGGCATTAGCCTTCACTAAATTAGGGTAGTACCACTATGACTCAGCAAGAACAGACTCAACCGCAAAAGCCGCAAACGGAAGACAAGTTTAGATTCCAAATCGTTTATTTGCTTCCGATACTGGCAAGCATCATATTTGGCTTAGGCTGCGCATACTTGCTCATTGGACCGCAGGCACCCTATGTCCCCGCTGCGACAGCTATCCCTCAAAACACACCTGGAGCGCCCCTTTGGAACGCACTTTACTTTGTGATTCTACTCGCTGCAAGCGCTACCGTATTCTATATCCTACTTAAACGGCGAAGCAAAAAAATCATCAAAGCCCTAATAATTCTCGCCATGACGCTGGCAGCGCTGCTGATGTCTTTTCTCTACCTTGACGCGATATTGAATTACTATCCAGCCTTAGGCATCCTGCTGATACCCTTATCAATAGTTGTTACCGTTCTTTTTGACCTCGCTATCTTCCGCTTCGGTAGCATTCCCCGCAACGCAGCAGTCGTCTTGATCGGCGGCGCATTAGGAGTCTTCTTCGGCAACTCCATACTTACATTCGGCGGCATATACAGCGTTGTCTTGATTCTGGTGTTTTTGGCCGTCTACGACGTTTTCGCTGTTTACCGTGGACCAGTGGGAAAGATCGCTGAATCCTCAGCTGGCCTCGACAGCCTGCAAGGCTTGAGCTTCTCATTCAAAGACATCCAAATGGGCCTAGGCGACCTCGTCTTCTACAGTATGTTAACGGGGGCAATCTTCTTCAACTTCATAAATGCCTTCGCCTTCCCACTAGGCCTCTTGCCTTTTATCGTTTCAGTAATCGGCATAATGGCAGGCTCCATCATCACGTTTTTCATGCTTGAGAAAAGAGGCATCTTCCCAGGTTTACCGTTCCCCATCATGCTGGGCTTAGCATTTGGATTAATCACAGGCTTCATAATCCTACCGCTACTTTAATTCTCATAACCCATTTTTACCTATAGAAAACTGATGTAAAATTGAGACCCCATCCCTCCTGTGAGGCTGGGCGTTGGTTAATTCTGTCCGCCTATTTGTGGATAGAAAACGGTTACAAATAGTAGACCCCTGCCCCTCCTACCTTTTTACTTGCCTGAAGTCTGACCCATTCTGGGGTCATTGGATGAATCTGATGGGGATCACTGGAACCTCATAGTGGGCAGCCAAGCAAGCGTTAATTGTGGTTCGAAATTTACCTGGAAGAACGTTATCCACACTTGCCGCGGTTGGTGTTGACCGACTGGGGAAACAACCCAAGTTGCTTTTTAAGCCCGTTTTTTGGCGCTCACGATGCTGATTACGTCTCGATCTTTTAGGATTGCGTCTTCGCCTATTCTTCTTTTGTCTCGTGCGTCGATGGCGTAGAGGAAGTTTTCGCCTAGGTCCGTGTGGATGATGTAGGCGAAGTTGTGTGCGGTGATTCCTTGGGGAACAAGGTAGGCGTCAGGGAGGACTTTGCCGTTGTGGTCCGATAGGTGCTCAAGGTCCTCCACGGGGTAGACAGTGATCATGTTAAGCAGTTTGTAGTAGGCCACATTCATTGCTTCCTGGACGCCTGTGGAACCGTTTTTCTGCAGAACCTTTTCTCGAATAGCCTCCAACGCTTTAATTTGTCCACTAGAGAGTTTTTCGGGCTGATTAATTTTGAAATCATGGTCGCCCGGCTTGTAATTCACCAGTTGCTTCTCGGCGGCGCGTCTAAGAGCCAACTCTGCTTCGGCAGAACAAGTGATAACCGTGTAATCTAGTTTCCTAAGTCGTTCGACGTTGGCTTGTGCAGTGGGTAAATCAATCTTGTTGGCTACGATCAACATGGGCTTAGATATGCGCCGCAGTGTGTCTATGAAGCGGTAAAAATCCTCGTCGCTCCAATTAGCAGGTTTGTCAACGTTAAGGTTTGCCTTACGGACCGCCTCCGCGATTTGATGCCGTTTTATGCCTAAACCAGTCAGCCGTTCTTCAAGCGGTATAGCTATACCTTTTTTGTCTGCTTCAGCCGTACGAGCGATTTTGGACCAATCTTTCTTTAGAAGCGACACTATCCACATGGTTATTTCTCGCTCAAGAAACTTCACGTCTTCCAATGGGTCGTGTTCTCCGGGCTTGCAGGTTTTGCCTTCGCAGTCGGTTCCGCCTGAAGCATCTACAACGTGGATAAGGGCATCCGCTCGACGAATCTCATCTAGAAATTGGTTGCCTAAACCCTTACCCTCCCATGCGCCTGGCACAATCCCTGCAATGTCAATTATTTCTACCGGAACAAGCCTGACGCCGTCAAGGCACAGCGAGTTTCGGGGGTTATCTTTGACTTTAAAGTCTTCATGAACACATGGCGTGCGGACGTAGCCGACGCCGCGGTTTGGCTTTATAGTGGTGAATGGGTAGTTTGCTATTTCTGCTACTGCCAAAGTTGCAGCGCTGAAAAATGTGGATTTTCCTGTGTTAGGTTTCCCAACTATTCCAAGGAGACGCGAATAGGATCCTGGCATTTGTTTATTCACGAAGTACAGTTGTATCTTTTACGCTATATTATTTGCGTTTATCTAAGTATGAAACGGCATTTGTGTCCAACAAAATGAGACAAAGGCAAATTACCGATATAATAATAAACACGGTTTAGACATAACCTAACCAGATCCATTAACTATGAAGCGGTATTGAGATAAAGTGAGCGCTAGATCCACACGACGTCTTCTCATATTCATAGTAGTCTCCTTATTTCTGATAAGCTGCCTTCCTCTATCTGAAAGGTCAATTTCAAAGCCGCTGCCCCCAGTAAACTGGGTCGCCGAGCCCATGCACATACTGCTGTCTGTTCAGCCCTATGTTAGTCCTTATTCGCCAAGCCAAATAAAAACCGCCTATAATCTGCCTGCAACGGGAGGCAGCGGAACCACTATCGCAATAATCGATGCATATGATACCCCAAGCATAGTCAGTGATTTAACGGCTTTTTCGACCCTGTATAGCTTGCCTGTCGCTAACTTTGTAATCCATAAAATGGCGAGCACCCTTGGCACAAATACTGGCTGGGGACAGGAAACCGCATTAGATGTTGAATGGGCGCATGCAATCGCTCCAAATGCTACGATCCTTTTGGTTGAAGCAAGATCTTCGGACTCAAGCGATCTTATCCCAGCCATTCAATACGCGACAAGTCAACCAGGAGTTGTTGCTGTCTCTATGAGTTGGGGCACCCCAGAATACCTTGGTGAAAACAGCTATGATTCGCTATTTTCAAGCAGTTCAGGCATAGCATTTTTTGCATCCACAGGGGACGGTGGCGCAGGCGTAAATTGGCCTGCGTGCTCAGCAAACGTGGTTGCAGTCGGGGGAACCAACCTTGCACTCAATCCCGATGGAACCGTAGTTTCTGAGAACGCTTGGAGCGAAAGCGGCGGCGGAGTTAGCGTGTATGAACCCCAACCCAGTTATCAAGCGAATTTCGGATTAACTTATTCAGGCCGCTCTGTACCAGATGTAGCCTACAACGCAGGGTACGGAGTTTCAGTTTGTTACAATTCACAATGGTGGTCAATCGGAGGAACAAGTGCCGGCGCACCTCAGTGGGCTGCAATTTACGCTTTAGACTTGTCAGCTACAAACACTAATCTGTATGCTGCCGCCACATCAGCTTACTCAACTTACTTTACCGACATAACTTCGGGATCAAACGGCAACTTTACCGCCGGTCCCGGATATGATCTAGTCACCGGATTAGGGAGCCCAATAACAGACAATTTTAATGTTGGTCCTTCTCCTACTCCAAGTCCAACCCCAACTCCTATCCCTTCTCCTTCTCCAAGCCCTTCCCCAACGCCGTCGCCTAGCCCAACTCCAACAGCAACACCCACGCCTACACCTACATCCACTCCCAAACCAAGCCCCACACCAACCGCTACTCCTACACCTACTTCAAGTCCAACCCCAACTCCTAGCCCTTCACCTTCTCCTTCTCCAAGCCCTACCACAAAGCCGTCCCCTACTCCAACTCCAACACCTTCACCAACACCCACCGTTTCTCCAACACCAACCCCTACAATAACTCCCACACCTAGCCCAACTCCTACTGCAACACCTACACCAACTCCGAAACCAAGTCCAACACCTACTTCAAGTCCAACCCCAACTCCTTCGCCTTCTCCTTCTCCAAGCCCTTCCCCAACGCCGTCCCCTACTCCAACTCCAACACCTAGCCATACTCCAAGTCCAACTCCCACGCCTACACCCACACCAACTCCAAGTCCAACTCCAACCCCATCACCAACTCCTACCGTCACGCCAACCCCAACTCCAACAATAGCTCCAACACCTATTCCAACTCCCACCGTAACACCTACGCCTACTCCTTCACCTACTCCAACGCCCACTCCAATGCCTACACCTACCCCAAACCCAACTCCGTCAGTAACACCTACTCCAGAACCAACGCCTACGCCAACTTTAGCTCCAACCCTGCCATCCCCCATCCTATCTCTCTATTGCATAAGTTCTACAACAACTTCCGGTTTTAACGTTCAAATCCAAGGGTCACTCGCGTATAATGGCATACCCATACCAGGGGTCGGAGTGCAATTGTATTACAGCGTCTCCGGAGGCGTCTCTTGGCAAAACTTAGCTTACATAATTACTGGTGATGATGGAAACCTTACTTGCGTTTGGAATCCTTCCTCTTCAGGCAACTATGTTATTGAAGCTGTGTGGTCCGGTAGCAGTGAATATTCAAGTGTAAATGCAACTTACAATTTTGCAGTTGAACCTTTCAACAATCAAAATCAAAACGTCTTCTCAGTCACTTCAAATTCAAATCTCACAAGCTTAACGTTTAATTCAACGCAAAATCAACTAAGCTTTGTTGTATCTGGCCCTTCAGGAACATCAGGGTTAACAGAAGTTTGCATTCCACAATCATTAATCCCTGACATTTCGACGCTTGCAGTCACATTAGACGGCGATACCATAAACTACACTGCAAATTCTAGTAACAACGTATGGATAATAACTCTTACATATCAAAATAATAGCCACGCAATTGTTATGGACCTAGATTCTTCCCCAACTCCAACAACCACTTCTGAGCCAACAGAAAACCCCACCCCTTCACCAGAATCAACACCAACTCCAACTGCAACTCCCGTCTTCACACCTTTCGTAACAACCGCTGCTTCCTCTGAACCCGCTGGGTCAACACCTCTTGAAGCCCCCGAATTAGGTTTCCAAATGATCCTTGTGCTGCTTGCTCTCGTAACATTTGCGGTGCTTGCCATTAACCGACGAAACAAAATGTAAGCTGGTTCCTTAACGGAACAGGTTTTGATACGTTTTTAAGGCTGATTAATTTTAGTTTTTGAAGAAGCGTACAAATATGAAGATTGTAGACGGAGTCTATCAGGTAGAAGGTGTTAACTGTAATGTTTACCTCGTCGAAAACGGCGATAAGTTAACTTTGATCGATACGGGGTTGCCTCGAAGCGACAAAAAAATCTTAAAAACCATTGAGGCCTTAGGCCACAAGCCAGAAGACGTTACAACTATTATCATTACGCATTTCCACATTGACCACGTCGGAGGCCTTAAAAAAATGAAGGCTCAAACCAACGCAAAAGTTGCCGTACATGAAGCTGATTCAGATTTCGTTGCCGGAACAAAGTCCCCGCCGAAGCCAAAAAATTTGATGCTTAAGGCTTTAACCACAATAGTTAAGTCTGCTCCAGTTGAACCTGACTTGCGCCTGAAAGACGGCGACAAAATTGCTGGGTTACTTGTTATTCATACTCCAGGTCACAGTGACGGAAGCATCTCGCTGCTAGATGAAAAGCGAAAGGTTATGTTTGTGGGCGATGCGGTTAGATTTTTGGATGGCAAACTGCAGGGTCCACCTGAACGTTTCACGCTGGACATGACAAAAGCCAAAGATTCTATAAAGAAACTATCCGACCTCGAGTTTGACGTTATGGTTGCTGGTCATGGCCAGACTTTGATGCCTGAGGCTTCAAAGAAACTGAAGGATTTTGCGGCTCAACAGTAGAATTCACTGTAGCCGGCTCGTTTTCTATTTTCCCATTTCCGATTTCAACGCAGTTGTTGTTGTTGCTTTTGCCTCTTAAAGCTGAGCATATGGCGGCTGCAAAGCAAAGAACTGCTCCGATTATGAAGGCTTCGCGTAATGCTATCATGAATGGGTTGGCTATGGTGGTTGGGAAGAAGAGTTGACCTGTCAGAATGCTGTACGTGTGCGAAGGCAAAGAACTGGCTAAACCCATACCTTGAAGCAATGTGCCCATGGGGTTATATCCCAAGAAAGCAGCGAACAAGGCACCGGTAGCCGGGACCTTGAGAAATAGAGCGGCAGCTTGTGCTGGTGCACCATTGCTGGCAACTGCAGTTACAAGGGCTTTTGGCAAAGTCGAGTTGAGTGATATAATGATTATTGCAAAGAACAGTGCTTGGCTAATCGTCATGCCACAGTTTTGAAGCGTTGCTCGCATACCTGACGCGGCACCTCTGTGTTCGGGTGGACAAGAATTCATTACAGACGCCATGTTTGGAGACATGAAAATGCCGTTGCCTATACCCATGACGAACAAGATTATTGCGAATGGGAGATAGACAAAGAAAGGACCGAGCAGCGTGAAAGCTAAAAATGCAACGCCTGTAATTATCATGCCGGTCGTAGCTAAAACTCTTGCGCCATGCTTGTCCGATAACCAGCCGCTCAATGGACCAGTTAAAGCGACGCCTATAGACATGGGTAACATGAATATTCCTGCCCAGAACGGCGTGGAGTCAAAGCTGTAGCCTTTATATGGAAGCCAAATGCCCTGCAGAAGAATCACGAGCATAATCATTACGCCGCCCCGTGATACTGAACTTAGAAAAGTGGCTAGGTTTGCCATGGCGAACTGACGGTTTTTAAATAGATCCAAATTGAAGAGCGGTTGTTCAACGTGTGTTTCAATGAACGGAAACGCTATCAGCAAGGCTGCTCCAGACGCCAATGACGTGACGACCCATGGATTGCTCCAACCCATCGAGGAGGACCCGTATGGTGTTAAACCATAGGTGATTCCAACCAAAATTAGAGTTAAGCCTGCGCCAAAGCTGATGTTTCCCAAAATGTCGAGTTTCTGTTTTTTGCGTACAATGTTTTGTTCTTTTAGTTTCCAATATGACCAAACCGTGCCTATGACTCCGACTGGAACACTGACCAAGAAGACTAGTCGCCAATCATAAACTGCTAATACTCCACCCAAAACCAAACCAATTAGTGAACCTGCCAAGAAAGCTAACCCATTTATTCCCAATGCTTTGCCTCGTTCGTTTGCTGGAAAAGCATCTGTGATGATTGCGCCACTGTTGGAAAAGATAAAGGCTGCTCCTACCCCCTGCACTATGCGGAATAAAATTAATTCAATGGCTCCAGCATTGCCTATGTTTGGTGTTAGAGAAAGCATAATTGAGCCCGCAGTAAATATGGCAAAGCCTAAGTTGTATAGCCGAACTCTTCCGAACATGTCGGATAATCTGCCAAATGTAACCAGCAACGTCGCAGTTACAATGCTGTACCCGAACATCATCCAAAGCAAATATTGGAATGAACCGATGGACAAAGGATTTAGTTGTATGCCCCTAAAAATCGCAGGCATAGCGATCAAAACAATGGTGGCATCTATGGAAGCCATCAACATGCCGATGGTTGTATTAGAAAGTGCAACCCATTTGTACTGTACCATAATTTGGCGCCTTAAACGAAATTTTTTCTTTCGCTAAAAGGTTCGTGGCTTATTAAAAGATTGCTTATAAGCTGAAAGGATTCTAACCTTTAGCTCAGTTCTTGCCACTACAACTTATTGACAAGTTTGAATCTGAACTAAAGGAGCACATTGCTTCAAATATACAGTGAGCTTTCCGAAAGCTATTCTTCAGAAAACGGTTCTTCATCGCTTTCGTCAGATGCTTCCGCAAGGTCCTTGGCACTTGGCGCCTTCATCTGCAACTGCTGCTCCAAAGTCTTGTGGCACTTACTGCACTGGAGCATAGAGTTACCGCAGTTCGGGCAATACAGCTCCTGATTATGCAGCCGCACCAACAAAGCAAGTAAATCCTCCTTATTTTGCAGGTCTCGCGGGCTCTCTATTTTTGGAGTTGGTCGCTGCGGGGGCTTTTTGGCTTGCTGGATTTGGTTGTAGACGCCACCGATGCTGGCTTTTCCGTCGCGGAGCATTTGTTTTTCATCTTCTGTGGCTTCTTCGAGGATTTTTTTGCCACGCTCAAATGTTCGCGTGGAAACGCCTGCTTTTTTGGCGACCGCTTCTGTGGCTTTCCCCGTGAACTCGGGCTTGGTGTCATCTGGCGCTAACCCCAGCTGTAACGCTCGCCCATCCCTTCCGCCCTGAACCTGCCGACCCCTCGCAAGAGCCTTCTCAATCTCCAAAAGCGGAACAGCCAACTCTACAAGCTGAAAATTGTTTAAGTGTCTTCGCCGCAGGTTAGCTTCAATAACAAATTTCTTTTCGTGCAGCCTATCTTCGAACTTGCGGACTTCAAAATCGGGTTCAATCCCCAACTCAATGCACGCTCGATATCGATGGTGACCGTCTAATACTTCCAAGTTTTCGTTGACGATGATTGGGTAATGTTGACCCTCTTCTTGTATCGATGCTTTAAGCTCTACGAACTCCTCGTCGGACATCTTGGGCAGCAATTTATCATATTCTGGGTTCAAGTGCAAACTCATGCGTAGCGCCGCTGAAAATACCCATTGTTTGTATTGTTATATAAGGTGAAGGGTTCTTTCGTCAAATTGCCTGAGTATTTATGGTAGTCTTGTAGCAAATATGGTGAAGAGGAAGGAGCAAAAATTCGGACGATATCTGCCTTCGAGTTTATGGTAGTTATAGTTCTTTCAAATTCAGGTAAAGCTATTGTTTAGCCATGGTGGCTAGTCGAAGCTTTTATAGATGTGCTGTTGCGATTTTATTAGTTAAACGGGGAGAGCGGCATGGGTAAGCTTGGTGGCTTTGTGAGGTTGATGCGTCCAGTCAACTGTGTGATGATGGGTTTCGCCGTTCTTGTTGGTGCTGTGCTTGCTCGCCCGGATTTGAGTAGCTTTAACTGGCTTGGCATCCTCGCTGGCTTTCTAACTGGTTTTATGTTTTGCGCTGCCGCCATGGTAATTAATGATTACTACGATCGCAGTATCGACGCCATAAACGAGCCGCAGCGTCCCATCCCAAGTGGGTTAATCAAAACTAATGAGGCACTGGCTTTTATGGGGATACTGATTGTGGTTGGTTTTGGGTTTGCTCTCTTTGTAAGCGTCTGGTGTTTTGCCGTGGCAGCTATTTCGCTGGTTATCACCGGGAGCTATTTGACGGTTGGGAAACGGAGCGGGTTGCCTGGAAACTTTTTGGTCAGTGCCTGTGTAGCTATTCCCTTTATTTATGGCAGCATAGTGGCTACCGACACAGTTGGGCTTAACGTGGTCTTGTTTGCTTCCATGGCTTTCCTCTCTAACACCGGTCGGGAAATTACTAAAGGCATTGTGGACACTAAAGGCGACAGTGCGGAGGGCGTAAAGACTTTGGCTGTGCGGTTTGGTGAAAAAACAGCAGCAATCTCTGCGGTCGGATTCTTTGTTTCGGCGGTTGCTTTAACTCCCCTAACGTGGTTTTTGGGTTTAGTGGGGGTCTGGTTTGTTCCGTTTGTGTTGGTTACTGATTTGGGGCTCATCGTTTGTTCAGCTCTTTTGCTGATGGATTATTCTCGGGGGCGAGCTAGAAAAATCAAGAACGTTGTGTTGTTACTGTTCATCTTCGGCTTGCTTGCCTATATCTTCGGCAGTTTCACGTAAGCCTCAGTTACAAAATGTTAACTTTAATTGTAACGTCGAAAATATCGTAAATTTTGACATTAACCCTCACAACTTTATGTTTTTCAGAAGAAAAAAAGCTCTCAGTTTTTCAATGTATATACCTGCATGTTAGATACAATTAAATCCTTCAAAGTATGAATTGACCATTAAGAGGATATTTACATGTCTGAAAATTTTGCTAAAAAATGGGAACAAAAACAGCCACAAGATTCGTTACCAACCGTAATACGCAAAACAATAAGCCCTCCACAACCATTAAAAACCGCTTTAGATGGAGCCGTCAGGAAACTTGATCTGCAGATAAGTAAACTTGACCAAGCTAACGAGCGCTTCACCCAGAAAGACAGATCGCTATTCTCAAAACTAGTTGATGCCTACACTAAACATGACACGGCACATGCCAACATCTACGCAACCGAGTTAGCAGAAGTCCGCAAAATGGGTAAAATAATAATGAATGCAAGACTAGCTCTTGATCAGGTAGCTCTTCGAATAAGAACAGTCTCTGAACTAGGCGATGTAGTCTCAACTTTAGGGCCATGCGTTGGAGTCCTTCGAAGCATAAGCAGTGGAATTGGCGGTGTTTTGCCTGAAGCAGAAGGCGAACTAGGCAGCATCGGCGACTTGCTAAGCGGGTTAATGTTTGAAGCAGGCACAAGCGGCGGAATGTCTCTTAACTTTGATACAGTCAACGAGGACTCAGCTAAAATTTTAGAAGAAGCAGCAACAGTGGCGGCGCAAAGAGTCAGCCAAAACTTCCCAGATCTGCCAGCGGGAATGCAAACAGGCGCAGCAAACAAAACACAATCTTAATCAGATTTTCTTTCCTTTCTCTTTTTCTTTTTTTTGTTTTCAAAGAATTCTATTTTTAACGGTTATTTAGAAGGTTAAGGGTTGTGTGGAACCATTCAGGAAGGTGAGAGAAGGGATTTAAACCTTAAATAACACAACCCATAACCATATAGATACTCAAACAGGTCAGCATAAAAAACTTTCGTTAAATTCTCTCATTTATTCCCCGAGTAAATGAATTAATTGAAAAAATTACTTGGCGACTAAAACATACCTGCTTAGCAGTAAAAGTTATATCAACAGCAGCTAAATAAGAGTTGATGAAGCAGCCTAATCGAACTCTTCTTTGCCCAAAATGCTACGAAAAAATGAAACCTGTATGCAACAGCCAAGATATAATAATCTACTACCAGTGTCCAAAATGTGACACACGCATTCTATACAGCACAGCAGGACATTAATTTGGTTGGACAAGCACTCCATGCAGTTGGGCAATAAAAAGATGCTTAATTCTTCTGGGGACAACGCAACATGGAATATCAGAAGTGTTCTAATAACTGGACTAATTAGTACAGTTTTGTTCTAAAACACAATAAAGTTTTATAAGCACCCTTTCACACCTACTAAAATGTAAGTGATTAAGAATGCAACAGTTCCAAATTGACAGAGTGGAAGACTGGCTCAACACTGTAGGCTTTAGCCACAGCAACAGCAAAAATACACGAGTAAACTATCGAATCGCTCTAAACAAGTTCTTATCATTCATTGGCAAGACGGCAGACCAAATAATAAACGAGTACGAAGCCACAGACGACCGCCATTTCAAACAACTCTACGGCGCCGCAATAAAAGCATGGATCGGCGAACTCCAAAAAACAGATTATGCCGCTCGAACAGTCAGCGGCCACATCAACGTTGTAAAATCCTTTTTCAAATACAATGATCTACCGCTAAGTTACCTTCCCACTGGAAACGGCCTTGTTGAATTTCACAACCGCGACATAAACCGCGAAGAAATAGCAGAAATAATAAAAATTGCCGACTTCAGAGAAAAAGCGTTTTACTCGTTAATAGCTCAAGCAGGGCTGAGACCTGAAACTTTATGCAAACTACGAATTAGTGACTTTGAAAAACTCTTAGACCCCAACACACCAAACCCCTGCTTAATCACTGTGCGACAAGAAGCAACAAAAGGCGCCTACCAGGGCTATTTCACCTTTGCCCCAGAGGAAAGCATCAAACACCTCAAGAACTACTTGGAAAAACGAAAAAATCCATTAACAAAGGACAGTTGGCTTTTCTGTATGGTTGACGACGAATCTAAACCTGTTAGCCCCGGCATTTTCAGTCACACATTCCGACGTGTCGTTATGAACCTACAAAAAAACCATGTCTTAAGCTTCGAGACAAAAACCAAGAACCTCGATGTTAAAACAAAAGGCGGTGAATTGCTGCGGAAACAGGTTTCAAGAAACGAGCTTCGACTCTACAACCTCCGCAAATTCTTTAGGAAATATGCGGGGCAAGCTGGCTCTGACTACGTTAATTTCTGGATGGGTCACACAGCCAAATTAGGCGTTGATATACATTATTTCAGCCGTGATGTTGAATATCACCGTAAAATCTTTGTTGAAAAGGCGATGCCCTTCTTGATGATTGAAACGGCTCAGTTAACCTCTTTTGAAACTGTCTTAGAACTCAAGAATCAACTTAAAGCTAAAGATTCTGAGGTGCAAGAACTGAGAGAAAAAAACGTTGAGCTCTCCCAGAAAATCGACAAGGTAATTGAGATTATGGCATTAATCAGCCAACAATATAGTCCCCAATATGTTGCCTACTTGAATGAGCAGGTGAAAACGGCATCGACTCGATTAGATGAAGAGAGGAAACAACAGCAAGAACGAGAGGCATCCTTGAGAGCAGAGTTAGAAGAAGCCCGAAGGAAGCAGAAAAACCAAAAAAAGGCTTAAACCTTATTTCTCTGTTTTTCCAAAGCAAGCAAAATTATCATAACCTCCGTCATTTTTTCCATCAAACGATCGTGTTCTTGAGTAACCATGTGAATGGTGAGTGCGTTTTTTTCTTCGGCGGTAAGTTGGCTAAAATCGCTCACCATTCCCCCCTTTATGATAATTCCCTTCTTAAAGAATTCTTCAAAAGCACACTTGAAATATGGTGAATTATAGTAAAGTGTTGGCAACTCAAAAAGAAAATCTGTTATTTGTTTCAGTTCGGCTCCCGTGACCGCGTCAAGGATGCTTTGAAGTTGATTCACTTTAGTTTTTTTAAGCAAAAAATCCTGTACCTCCGCTTGTCTGTTGTTACGAATAAAATAATACCTTTCTTTTGGAGGACCTTTTGCATCAATTAATTTTTTTTTCAGTCGAAGATCGTCGAGTACTCTGGTAAGGGTATTATTGATACTGTTCTCACGGTAAGGATGCGCCAAACTTTGTTTATCAGCAAACTTAAGGAATATTTTTTGCCTTATCTCTTTCCACTGTAATTCAAAGTTAGGTGCGTGAATTAACAGTCTTAAAACTTCATTTCGCACTTGGTCTGTTTTTTCACCATACTTCTGATTTTTTTCGCTTAAGAGTGATGGATTGTTTACTTTAAACGTGTTTTTTAGCAAGTGTATCCCAGTTCACAGTATACATATTATACACAACTTGTGTATTAAATAGTTTGCGGTGACTAAACTAAAGCCAATCAAACGACGCTCGGACAAAAACACCGAGCTTTAGCAGAGCCGCAAGGCAAAGGATGAATCAAAATGACCGTTTACGAACCCCAAAAAATTAATTTAATCCCCCCTGAATCTATTTATAAACAAAATAATCCAAGCGAAGACTTGCTCTTTGCTGGAACAGTAATACAAGGCACCGTTGAAGACATCCACAGAATACGAGACTTCATTTTAACGCAGACAAAAGCCCGATTGATCTATCAACGCAGAAGCTTAGCTTACTTGAAGATTGTTCCAGCAGAGGCGACGCAATAGTCATGACTAAAACAATTCTACACCATGGCTTATGCAAACAAGAAATCATCCCTCAATACGTAGGTACAGACTACTTTGCTTTCAATCACATACCATGCACAAACAAAGAACCTGAATACGGACACTGTGAAATCATAAAAGTTCTTATCGATAACGACGGACGAATTATTTTTAATTTGAAATGCCAAAGATGCGGATTCACAGATGCATTAAAAACCTCGGCTACTTTATGGGTTCTTGAAAATCGCGAAAAACCGCTCAAAGAAATCTTTCAACTTAGCCCAAACCTCAAAGAATGCATCGGACGCCACCGCTGGGATAACCTCTAATGTCAATAATCGCTGACATGAAACGGGCAGAAGCCCAAGCAAACGACCTGGCGGATGCTGCCAGAATAAAGGCACAGCAATGCGGCGAAGACACCCAAGAACGGGAAAGCCAAGCAGACCAAGCCATAAACCTCGTTTTATCTGAAGACATCCAGTTATTCCACGACCAGCACAATACGCCGTACGCTTGCATCACCATATCTAACGCTTACGCAACTGACGCATTTAACTCGACTTCTGAAACTAAAAGGAGAGGCACACATAGAGAAATCATACGCCTACATGCCACGACTTTCAAGACATACGTTGCACACCTTATCTATGAAAACGACAACAAAGTAATCGGTCAAGAAGCCATCAACAGCGCCTTAAACGTACTACACTTTAAAGCATTGCAACGCGAACAACATATACTTTACAATCGTGTAGCCCCTGACCCATCCGGCGACGGTTCAATATGGATAGATACCGCTGACAATTCACGCAGAGCCTACCATGTCACTAAAGACGGTTGGACCCTTGAATGTGATGTGCCTATTCTGTTTCGTTCTTATGAGCATCAGCAAGCACTCCCCGAAGCGGTAGCTGGCGGCGATCCGTGGCAGCTACTGGAATATATGAATCTGGGTAAGACCCACCTTTTAGTTTCAGATAACCCGTTAAATGCGTCAGTCGCGTCAAAGTACAAGCAGAAACAACTCTTATTCATGGTACACTGCGCAAGCTACTTCATACCTGATATACCCCACCCCATAAACATGATGTATGGATGCAAAGGAACATGGAAAAGCACCTCGCAGACTTTCATAAGAGGAATCTTTGACCCATCAAGCGTTCCGCTTCTGGGTTTTCCCCGAGACGAAAACGCCTTAACACAACAGTTAGAACACCACTGGATGCCCATATACGACAACATAAGCACAACACCAAAATGGTTCAACGACGCACTATGCAGAGCTGTAACAGGAACAGGCCAAGAAACCCGGGCACTCTACACAGACGACGACGTAATAATACGAAACTTCAAACGCTGCATAATGCTAAACGGAATCAACCTGCCCGCAGAAAAAGGCGATTTACTTGACCGAACAATACTTTATGAGACCATCCCCGACGCAGACGCACGTAAAACAGAGAAAGAATTGAAAGCAGCATATGAACAAGCAAGACCCGCCATATTGGGAGGCTTCTTAGATACACTTTCGAAAGCGCTGAAAATTAAAGAAACTGTTAAACCCACGAAGTTGTTTAGGCTTGCAGATTTTTCCTGTTGGGGATGCGCTCTGAGTGAAGCTTTAGGACATCAACAAACAGAGTTTATTGAAGCATCAGAAGATAATTTGCGAAGCCAAAATGAAGAAGCAGCACATGCTTCGCCTGTTGCGTCTGCATTCGTTGCGTACTGCAGCAAAAACTTAGAAGAACACGATATAAATAACCCGTACATTGACACTCCAACAAACATCTTTCATGAAGTCGAAGCTACAGCTCAAATTATGCTTATCAGCACTAAAACGAATGGGTGGCCCAGAGGACCGCAACCGTTTACCCGTAAATTGAGTGAAGTCCGCGACGCCATTGCTGCTTTTGGCTGGTGCTACGAAGTTATCGCAAACGGCGCAAAACGTGACATGCATATCTGGTCAACAGCCAAAGCGAAACCGAAACCCATCCCAGAAGCAATAGAAAACAAAGAAACCAAGAAACGGTACTGCAGGGATGAATGCAGAAACGCCAACACAAACGACTGCATCAAAGGCACATACTGCTATACAGGAGAAGTTCCGCTGGATTGCACACGCTACGATTACAAGGGAGCTTTCGAGTAACAGTTTTCCCTCACCTTTTTCTTTCAGAAGTCACGTAAATCGCGTAAGTCGCGTAAAGTTTTCAATCTAAGAGAACGAGTTTTTCTTTTCTATTCCACTAACTGCTACAGCGAAACAATTAGTTAACATCACTATACATCACAAAATCTGACAAAACCTTACACCTATAGAAAAATGATACAAAACGATACACTTTCAGGGTTTTTGTGTGGTTTAGGCTGTTTGGTTGCTCTGTTTGTTGCAGTTAAAGCCGAATAGGTTGTCTTAAAATGGCTTAGAAACTGCGAGAAATTGCAAGTTTTCAGGGACATTTCAGACATCAAGAGACATGGGGAAATATGGTTTGTGTGCAGTTAACGTTAAAGTCATAAAGAAACGGATGAGATCAGCAAATTTTAAGGTTCAGCGTCGACGCCGAAGGTTGATTGAACTCTATAATACTGTCCGACGTTTTAGTGTTGGCAAGGCTGCTTTGGCTTTAGATGTGTCTCGCTGGACAGTTGAACGTGACTTGGCTTTTCTACGTGAACATGACTTGCTAACGCCTAAAAGAAATGCCGTCGCACCGTTTGAAGTGTTGGAGACCCAGAGCGAATTTTGCGCTCGGTTCAACAAAGCACACACATCATGGTAATTACTCTTCAACAATCTTTCTGTAAAGCCAAACCCGTTTGTCTGCAAACAGGGACGCACCAGGCTTAAAGCCAATTTGGCTATAGAATTTCACCTTAGTCTCTTTTGCCTCTAAGACTACGTATCGGCAACCTATTTGTTCGGACAACTCCAATGCAAGACCTGTAGCCCAGTTTGCGAGATAAGTTCCTATGTCATTGTGTCGCCAATTGTTATCGACGGCAAGTCTGCCTATGAACAAGCATGGGTAAAAAGGCAACGCTATGTCTTCTTCATCTTCCTTTAGTCTGAGTGCATGTATGCTCGACATAGCTAAAGTAATGTAACCTACTAATGTTTCATCGTAAAAAAATAAGTAAGTGATTCCATGTTTGTCTTTCTGATATTTCTTTGCCTCATTGTCATTGTGAATAAAGTCATTGCATCCGCCGTCATCATCATTATCGCAATTAAAGGTGGAAAAATCGTCTCTTAGCTCTAATTTTCTAAAACTGATTTTTTGGAAATCGATAGCCATGTGCCGAACTTCAAATGAGTTACTTTAGAGGATTTTTCCTGTATAACGCTCGGCATGCTTCTAAACTGGCCTTCTCAGCGCCGCTAAGAGGCTTCTTATCCTGCTTCTCAAATTTTGCTGCTTCTTTACCTTCTAAGGCAGGAATTCGACTTGGCAACATTTTACATCATCCTTTTTTCAAAGAACACAATTACTACAACAACAGAGTCGGTTTAATAAATTTTGTGTAGCCAGTACACATAAAAAGCGATTTTTTACACATTATTACACATTTACGCCTGTTTTCACAGGAGTCACGCTGTTTACACTGAAATTTACGGTTTTCACGCTTAAAAATATTTGCAGTATTAACGGATACTCATTTTTCATGGTTTGTTTATTCATTCAAGCTTTACTTTTTACACCATTTTTTCACCTAAATTCTTGTGAGAGCTTTTTCTAAAAAACGAGTCAACGAGGACAGAGTCAACCATTTTTTAGAGCGGGTTATCGGCCATTTAGAGGCAAGGGGCACGCTAAAGCCTACATTGATAAAATACCGTTATTTGGGGCTTAAAGCTGCGGTTAAGTGTCTTCTTGGATCAGATTTTATTGAGGCATTGGATTATCAAACATGCTTCGAAACATTGAGAGACCACAACACAGTCCAGTCCTGGCTTGACTCGCTACGGTTAGAGGCAGAGGGCAGAATCCCAAAGGGTTACTCACTGGAAGACTTACGCGCCGCAAAGCTGACAGAAGTCAAAGAGGACGCAGACCGACTAGACCATGTAGCCATTGACAAAAAAGAATATGATCGGTTACTGTCAACTGAAAAGAAGTATTGGCAGAATGTCAGAGCTCGCGACGGCTGGGCCGCTGATTTAATTTAACCCAAAAGGTCATGCAAAGGACTTTTCAAACTGTTTTTACCGTTCAAGGCAGCCTTGAAACTCCAACAATCCAGATAAACGATAAACGAAAGAAAGGGCGCCCAGGCTTTTTTTTAACTGCACTGGAACTCAAAGAAGCCATAAAATATTACCTCACAACCAACGAGAAAGAAAAACAACCGCTCCTAAACAAATACGGCACAAAAAAGCTTAGGCATGCAAAAGCTATCTGCAGCCTCGACATGGGCACTCGAGGCGCAGTTTTCCGTCACATCTGCGCTTTCCACGGACGCGATTATCTTGTTTACAGTTGGACCGGCGCCGAGGACGGAGTTAGAATTCGCTGTTTTGCACCTTCCGGATGCACTCTAAACACTCATCATAGTGGTTATCTGTTTGCGCCTTCGCCGGTTGTTGGTTTGGATCCTTGTGGCACAGAATAACTTTCAAGTAAAAATTAAGTGTGGATGGACCTGTCAAGGCAAACAAGCAAAGAGGTAAAGGAGGAAATTCCAGAAGAAACAGGTCCACCCACATAAACTTAGGTTTTTTAAACAGACAACGGGGAAAAAACCCAAGTGTACAGTGAACACCTATGAGTCAAACAATCCCACCAGAGGAAAACAGAACTTGCGAGGAATTAAGTTCCGACCCTAACGTTTTGGGCAAAAAATTCACTATCGGCAACTCGCTTTTAGGCAAAAAACTCGGTGAAATCTAACCACCACACAAACAACCCAGTCAAGACAAATAGAGGTGAAAAAAAACCATGATTAAAAACACGGATGAAAACTCAATTGAATCTCCAACCATCACAGGCCGCAACGTCAACGTCGTTCCAGAACACGATTACTTTTTAGTCTTCAAAAACGAAGAATCAAAACAGAGTTGGCTAAAAACTGTTCCAGAAGCAAAACTCTTCACTAACCAACACAAAAGCGAGTACTGTCTATTGGAAACGTTGTTCCATAATTGTTGCTTGATGACGCTACAAGCCCCCATTGCTGAAGCAACGGAACAAGGTTTCGAACCTGAAAAATATCAATCATGTAACTGTTAGGAGACGGCATAACAACAATCATTAACTTCGGAGAATAGGGTTTTGTTTAGGTTTAACCAAAAATTAGGTAGCCGCCAAGCACCATAAAAAAGATTCCAAACACTAAAAAGAAAAACGATAACTCCGTTAGGAGTACAGCGCCTAATCCTGAAAGAAGCACTAACGCGCCTGTAACTTGGAATTTTCTGGTTGTTTTCCTTTCAATGAAATCAATTAATTTTATGAAGATACTATAATCCGTGGGCATTGGAGTTTTGGTTTGTTTTTGGTTGTTGTATTTGATGTTGCATGTTGGGCAGTAAAACTCTGTTTCTGTGTTGTCATCTAACATTGAGAATTCGTCTTGTCCTATTAGAACGCCTTCGTTGCTGCATTGGGGACATTCTTGATATTGTCTTTCTGTTAATTTGGCGCTCATCGTTTGTTTTCTCCCAGTTAACTATTAGGCAGTTATGCTTATTTGGATTTGGTTTATGTGCCGAGGAGTTGATATGTGTTTTCGAGTGCGGTGATACGATCATGTATTTGCCGTACGATTCCGACTGATCCGTGGGCGTTGTAGGTCCATTGCTCCATGTCAAGTTGCCAGTATTTCGGTACTGCTTTAACGTCGCATACGTGGCTGAAACCTGATCCTTCCACGTTACGTTCGATTGTGTTTGTTAATTCTACGAAGCGGAAGTTTTCTGCACCGTTCAAATTGAATGTGTAGCCAGGCCACCAGTTCCAGTGAATATATGCTGGGCTGCCACCGCTGTTTATTAAGCCTGCTCGTCCATCTGCTCTCAAAGTGAGGGTGCTTACGGGTGCCAAGGCGTCCCATGTGTTGTCCCATACGCCGTCTACAAGATGTTGTGTGGGGTTGCATCGTTGATTCGCCACGGTTTCTATCCATGCGTTGAGGTCGCTTTGATAATCTCGACTGCGTAGATGTGTTTGCATTTTACATGGCGGTAAGTGTGATCTGGGCACTCGCAAGCTAAGGCGCCGTTTACTCGGTTGACAATATACTGTTTGTCGCTTGTTTCCGATTTGACGGTGTAAAGTTGGCTGTTGATTTTTCTTACGTTTTGGGTTATGATGTAGCCGCGATCCATGCGGTTCAAGATTATGATGGGTTCAATTTTTTCTTGTTTTGCTGTTATCATTTTCTTTAAGCCTCTTTTAGCTCTTGTAACTACTGTAGATGCAACAATACTTATAAACGTAACTGTTATAGTTACAAAGTCTTAGTTACAGTTAAATATGGCATAGAACACTATTCTAAAAGAGGCTGAACCAAACGAGAGAGTATATACTAACAGATCAAGAACGGCAAATAATTCAAAAATACCTGGACTCTGGCGAAAAACTTGAAGGATTCAGAATGCTTGTTAGTCGATGCCGAAGCATAGAAACCGTAAACACTGACCTCGAACTAATCAAGCAGTTCTTAGCCAAACTATAGGCGAATAAATGTAATGTTCTACATTTTAGAACATCCAGATACCTCTAAAAACTATATGAACAAAATTGTACTGGTAGCTGGACTTATATGCAGGCGCCATGGTTTATCCTCTGAGGCTGCTGAGGGTTGAATGGGAACGATGAAACAGATCTTGAATATGCTCTACGGGGAAAAGCTTGGAAGGTTTATTGGTTCCTTCTAAAAACAGGCGGCCCAGTCGGAGTCCGCGAAGTTCAGCGGTCGTTGCATTTCAGCAGTCCTAGCATCGCTTTTCATCATTTGGAACAGCTACGTGAATTAGGCTTAGTTGAGAAGCAAGAAATCGGCGGTCACTACGTGCTTGTCGGCCAAGTTAAAATTGGCGTACTGAGACACTTTGTGAAGCTTGGCAAACTGCTGTTTCCGCGGTATTTCTTCTACGCTCTCTTTTCCACTCTGTTCTATATCTTCTACATAGCCGTCCTATTCACGGGGTTCAGCCGTGACAACCTTTTCATTATCTCGTTTGGAGCAATCGTATGCGCAATATTCTGGTACGAGGCATACCGTGTGTGGACAATGAGGCCATTCTAACAATTAGAACAGAGTGTTCGCGGGCTTAGCATAAAATAAAAACGCTGAGTTACCCCCTAGCCAAGGAGAAAAAAGTGAATGGTGCAGAAAGAAGTAAATAAAAAAATGAAAGTTTACGGAACTGTTCAAGTGCTTTCAGCCATAGTGCTGGTTAGCATGATTTATATTTTAGGCTCCTCGCCGCTTCTAAACCCTCCTGCCGCCTGATACTGTTAACTTAAGTTACCTTTTCTTCGTCAGGAACGATCTTAACCGTTATACCTTTCCTGCTTCCGAATGCTAAGGCAGGAAGTAAATGAGAAACCATCTGTTCACAAGTACAAGGAAACACACGACCAGTAGCAATTGCTAAGCTCCAACCGGTCCCATCTTTCCTAAACTTATTGATGCGTTTCTCGCCCTTCATAATATAAATCGTACACTCATCATTCTTCATTTAAGTCAAACTCAATCTAATTAGTCCTCTCCACACTTGAGCTAATCAAGCTTTGGATGTAGGGTAACTTAACTTAACAGTATCCTGCCGCCTCGCTTGGTCTATAAGCATGCTTAGTCATGAATCTAACCCTAACGGGATTAATCTTGCCGATTCAAGCAACTAAATGAAGATGTAGTGTGTCTCAAGTAGTTCTATACAATTGCTTATTTGCATCAAGACCTTACTATGTAAACGTGGCCGAAAAGTGATAATGCTGTAACAATTAAGAGAAAGGTAAATAACTGGGCATCAATAATAAGTTGATGCAATTAAGTTATCGAAAAAAGTTGTAAAGTGTTTTAGTTTTTATCTTGATTCAAGATTCATAGATTGCTTTCATAAGTTAGTTAAATACCTGCAGCTATTCTGTGTTTCATTGACATTGGAGAGAAAATGGTATGAAGCAAATTGACGAAAAAGATAGGAAAGAGTTGGAAGCCAAGTTAGCTGGCGCTTTCCAAGAACAAATTGATCAATTATCAACAGAATTGCGTGAAATATTGCTAGATGACATGGTCACTGCCTTCGAAAATAGATTAAACGTGTTAATGAGAGCAAGCGGTCAAAAGCCTAACTAACATCCAAGTATGGACTGAATCTGAATTTTAAATACATAAGTGTTTTAAATAAAAACGTAGAATTGAACTAACATAACCGAGGAATACAAAAGTGCGTCGATCCAAACTCGAAATGTATGTCGATATCCTTTCCGTCTTAGCCCACAGAGGACCACTAAAGCTAACACACGTAATGTACAAAGCCAACGTAAACTGCAGCGTCCTCAAAGAATACCTTGACTTCCTCATAAAGCAAGGCTTGGTCGAAGAGCGTACCGTTGGAAAGCATCGTGTAGTTTTCGCCGTTACACAACGCGGCATAACTGTACTGAAATACTTCAAGGAACTTAAACAAATTTTGCCCATCGTAGAGGAAGCACGAAATCAGGCTCCAGTGCCCTACTAAACCTTCATTTCCCACCTTTAACTAAATATTAATTCCATAACATTGTTAATAATTTCTTATTTTTAGCTTGTATTTTTGTCAGTTTGTCCGGGTCTCAAGTGTTTCTGGATATGAATCTTTGTATCGTAAACCTTAATAAACACTACACTCAATACATACGATCAACTGTACACGTGCTTTACATGTGTGCAATAGCAGGTCTGGGGGGACTTGTAATAAAAAGAGAATTAAGTACCAATAAACCGTTGAATGTGCTTGAAAAAATTGAGCAGAGTCTTGAGAGGCTTAATGAGAAAATGGAAGTTATGATTGAGATCCAGAAGAACGGGGAGAGCCAAAAGCCTATTGGTTTGCCTGATGCGCCACTGGATGTTATGACGTTGTTATCTATGCCTGATCACTTACGTAAAACTGCAATGGTCATTTGCAGGTGCAACCGCGCAACGGCGGAGGAAATATCTGCTCAAACCAGCCGCGCCCGGGCTGTGGAAAGCGCTTATCTTAATCAGCTAGTGATTATGGGTTACCTCAAAAAAGAACGCCATGGCAGAAAAGCCTATTTCTTTATTGACAAGGAAGGACAGAGCCCATGAGCAAAATAATTGCAGTCCACAGCTACAAAGGCGGCACCGGCAAAACCCTGATGAGCGTCAACTTGGCAGCCACATTTGCGAAGGCAGGCAAAAAAGTCTGCGTCTTCGACCTTGACTTCCGCGCGCCAAGCCTCTTCGCCATCCTAAAAGCTGAAAATAGCGAGTTCTGGCTAAACGACTACCTAAACAATGTGTACGACATAAACAAAGTCCTCGTCGACTTAAGCAGCCGCCTAACGGGCGAAGGTAAATTCTACGCAGCACTAGCCAACCCGGGAACTGAAGCCATCCGTGATATGTCCTCAAAAGACCGCAAATGGGAAATGCGTGCCCTCGGAAGACTCCTATCGTTGAGGGAAACCTTGCTACGAGATCAAAAATTCGACTACATAGTCTTTGACACAAGCCCAGGACTTCAGTACTCATCTATAAACGCTATAGTCGCAGCTGATTTCGTGGTGGTTGCAACAACAGGCGACCGCTCAGATGTAGACGGAACCAAACGCATGCTAAATGAACTCTATAACCTCTTCGAAAAGAAAACTGGCCTTGTCTTAAACAAAGTGCTTGACCCAACAGCAACCGCGAAAAAAGCCGAATGGAGCGCCAAAATCAAAACAAACTACCATGTGCCACTGCTGGGTATTTTACCGTGCTTCTGCGAAATACTGCGAGCCGAAGGCAACCTAATCTTCGTCCAAGACAAACCTGACCACCCATTCACTAAAATCATGGGCGAAATGGCTAGAAAAATAGAAAATAACGAAGTCAACTAAATCAAACCATCTTCTTCTTTTGGTCAATTCTTCGATTGAATTGCTAAGCGTTCATGCTCGTTAAGCAGGCAGATGTGCGTCTAGTCATTGCCTGCGATTTTGAACTTGGATTCCGCCGTATGTTTTTTTAACTTGTTGTGTGTTTTATGGGTGGAGTTGTTCTCTGTTTGGATAAGTCTGCAATTATTTTAGCTGTGGGTATGCAGGGTGGGTTCACTGAAGATAAAGGACTTTTGAAGTTGGAGAACAAGCCGCTGCTTGAGTATGTGTTTGATGCGGTTGAGGGATTTGTCGACGAAATAATAGTTGTTACCGGAAGTCAGGAACAGGCAGATGGATACGCCGAGTTTACCTCGTCTAATGTGCGTTTCGTCGTTGAAGCGTCGGGGGGCCTTTTGGACGCCGCGATCGCAGGGTTTGGGGCGGCGGAGGGCAAGTATTCGTTGCTTTTGCCTTTTGATGCTCCGTTCGTTTCAGGCGACGTCATTTTGCTCCTTTTTGATTGTTGTATAGGCAAATCAGCTGTTATTCCCCGAACGCCCGACTGCGAAGCTGAAACAATGCAAGCTGTTTATGACACGAAACGGGCGTTAGAAGCTGCGAAGAAGGCTTTGGAGGCAGACCAAGCCAGTCTTGAAGGGATGATTTGTAAATTAAAGGGGGTGCGGTATATGTCAACGATGGTGATTGAGCAGTTAGATCCTGATATGCGCACTTTCTTTACTGTGAACACGCCTTTAGATCTCAAAAAAGCCGCTGTAATGCTAAAGCCTAAAAAGCACAGATAGTACGGTTTTTGCTGTACCCCATGGGCAAAATTGTTGTAGTATACTAGCAACAACATTCTTTTTTATTCGTACACCCGCAGTAGTATATAACATAAAGCGTAAAGATTCAAGAAGAATCCGAACGTTTGGCAAATAAACTGTTAATGGAAACGCAGGCGACAAGTTCCCCCTCTCTTCCAAAATTTCTAGTCTGCGCCAAGTTAACCAGCATTTGCCAAAAACAATTTTATTTTTTAAGTGCTATTTTGCTGTGAGGGTAGCCTGTTAATACCGCATGCTTTAATATTCTGTTTTAAATTTGCTATTAGTTAGAGGTGCTATTTTTGTCGGAAGATAAAAAGAAAATGTACTATTATTATGGTGGAAAAGAGAAGAAAGCAGGAGAAGTCAAGAAGTCAGAGGGCGAAATTTCGCCGTATCATAGAAACGTTGACGCGATGATGGAGCGGTTCCCGCATGACTTTGACGATTTTTGGGCTATGCCTCGACCGATGAGGCGTTGGATGCGACAGAGGCCAGGGTTTCCGATGGTGCCATTTAAGATGCCTTATGTCGATGTAGAAGATATGGGAAAAGAGTTTCGTGTGATAGCGGATCTGCCTGGGTTTAGCAAAGAAGAGGTAAACATCGAAGTCAGCGAAGACTCCATACTAATTCATGCCAAAAAGACGTCGACTGAAGAAGAGAAAAATAAGAACTATATCCGCCGAGAAAGAGCTTCCCAAACGTTTTACCGAAGAATCGAGCTTCCTGAGAAAGTTATGGCAGATGATGCAAAAGCAAGCTTAAACAACGGAATACTCGAAATAATGCTCCCTAAAAAAGAACCTAAAGAAACCAAAAAACTAAAAATAACTTGAGAAACTACCTTTCTTTTCTCTTAAATTCTTTTAGTAGCTTAATGGTTCAAGCTAATGTTTCTTTAACCGCCCTTACTTTGTCATTCATTGAGCGAGCTTTGTCTTTTCGGTCGTCAATTCGCAGGGTTGAGGACACTCTCTGCACACCCAAGGCGAAGAGAGCTTTATGAGATTGACGGACAGCCTCAAAGATGGTGTCTAAACTTTCCGCCTCAAGAATCGTCCCCATAGCCGTAACCTCAAAGTTCAAATTCTTGACTTTGCGCAATGCCTCCACCGCTTCAGCCACATAATGGCTCAGGCTGGTTCCAGATTGCCCCAACGGAATAATGCTGAATTCAGCAATAACTACTTGATTTTTTCCCATTAAAACCCCATCAAAAAGATGGACTATTTGGGATTTAAGGTTTTAATCACGCATGCTTGAGTTGCTTTCGTTTTTTTGTGTTTTCGGCCTTGTTGCTACAAAAGCCATTATAGAAAACGAAAACGCAGCTAACCCCAGCAAAACAGCCGCTATGTAAATCAAACCGACCTTGCCCAAAAGGATCTGATACACACCCACTAATCCGAATACAACAAAGGTGACCGCTGAAATCCACTTCAAAAGTCTCTGCTCAATACGCCTGCAAAACACTACACCGATAACTATGGCTATCCCGTCAGCTACCAGCATGCCCAGTGTTGCCCCAGCTAAGACGCCTATGGGGTTTTGGTATTGAACTGCTAAACTTAGCGTGGTAAGCTGGGTTTTGTCGCCGAACTCCGCCAGAAAAAATGCTAAGGCTATGGCTGCAACTACGCCAAATCGGGAAGTTTTCAGCGTTTCCTGTTTTGCTTTTTCCTTCCTCAGCGTCCAGAGCCCAAACCCGATAAAAGAGATGGACGCAGCTAGCGAAATCGCGTCAATAGGAACTATTTCTGTGAGCACTTGGCCTAGGACAATAACAATAGCAAAGTTTGCAATGGTTGACAAAAAAACTGCCACGAGCACTTTTAAGGGGCTATATTTTGCGGCAAACGTCATTGCTATAAACTGGGTTTTATCCCCCATCTCCGCCAACACAACAAGCAGAAAAGCCGCGGAAAACGCGGCTAAACTCACAACAATCAAGGCGTCTCATCCATCAAGGGCGGCTTAGCGATTTCTGGGTTCTTTAACGTTTTCATCCACCGCCGAAATTCCAATGTGGGAGGATGGTCGCGGTATAGCTGTTGGCGTTTGGATTCAAGAAAGTTATTTGGCGTACCCATATACTCTGCCGCCGTTAAGACACCGTGCCTTGTCCTTGCTGCGTGCTCAAATACCGATGCCATCTTTTGATGCCAATTCTCATCTCTCAAAGCATGATGTTCCAAAATCACCAACGGAACCGCTTCAACAATGCGCTCCAAATTACGTAGACCCTGCTCAAGCTGTGCTATGTCAACTCGGAAGCCGCCCAGATAAAGCGGCGGACCACCCAACATAATCATGGAGGGTGCCTCCTTCAAAATCAGATCCAGCGTATGAATTGACATTGGACCTTGAATATCAGGTGCAAACATGAACCGCTCGCCTCCGCATTCAACAGTCGCCATAACCACCCAACCCAACATAGAATCCTCGGATCCATGGGCCACTGCCTCAGAAAAACGTAGCAAGGTTGAACCGAAACTAAAAGTTTTTCCATCTGCCACATCCACGGTTTTGGCGTATTTACCGCCTGTTCTTTGAAACATGAATGCACGTTGACGCTGGCTGGCATTGATATTTTCTTTGGAGTTTTTAGCGAGCACCTTTTTGCCTTGATAGATTTGCCGCGCTGTTTCACAGGCCTCTGTCCAGTTTACCACCCAATCCTCAAACGAAGGTGTGTGGTGGTCGAAATGGTAGTGACTAATAGTTGTGACCTGCGCCCTGTCAGCTCNNCGTAAGCGAGCGATTGTTTGGAATTCAAGGGGATGCGGCGGCAGGCTGAAACGGTATGGACAAACCGAAATGCCTGCATCCAATAGCACAGTGATGTCGGCTGTCTCCAAGAGTGTGCACATCGAGCGAACACCGAAACTCTCTGCTGCTAAAGGAGTAACCTTGATTTGGCTTAGCAACTTGAGGTTTTTCTCTTGATCCATGATTACGGTCTCGCTGAGAATTTCTATCTATTTGGCTAACGGGTTAGATTGTAAAATGGCTTCCGCTGCTTTGGTTCCGTTAGCTTCTTTTCGCCCGCGGATGCTAAGACCAAATAAGTTTGCCTAGGAAGAAATAGCTTGCCAACAGGTTTTAATATTGTTAAAGCCTCAGTTTTTTAGGTGAAAAAATGGGAAATATTACGCCTTTTATGATACCAGAAAACGATGCAAATAAGACTCGCAAGGAGAATGCCGTTGAGTTTCTCAGTTTGATTGGTGCTGGAAGAACAAAGGAGGGACTAAAGTTTTTTGCGCCTGACTGCAAAACTCACAATCCATATACCCCTGGCGGAATGGAGGAGCTAACAGACGCTATGATTGCGGTGCAAAAACAGGGTTCACAAGGAATTTTGAAAGAGTCAACAGCTGACTTCAAGCTAGTTATTAGACATGTTCTTGCTGACGGCGACTTGGTTGCTGTACATACGCAAATTTCTGGGTCCAAACCTAGCGAAGGCGGATTGCGACAAGTGCACCTTTTCCGTTTCAACGGAGACAAAATTGTCGAGTATTGGGACATAACTCAAATGGTGCCCGAAAATGCACCGAACGCTTCAGGAGCCTTCTCTTAAGGCTCATACGAAATGCTGCATAATAGCGGTCCAAAACAATTAAGTTTAAAGCCAGCCGTAATAAAATGTATTAAGAACGTTTTTTGGTGATTTTAAGATGAGTCAATCTAGCGAGAAAAAGGATTTGGAAGTTGCAACTCTTGCCGCTGGCTGCTTCTGGTGCACTGAAGCAGCTTTCAGCATTATTAAGGGCGTAGAACGAATTGAACCTGGCTACACTGGTGGCAACATACCCAATCCATCTTATGACCAGGTCTCCTCAGGCGAAACAGGACACGCTGAAGCAGCTCAGATTTTCTTTGATCCCAAAGTCATCAGCTACAAGCAGATTTTGGAAATCTACTTTGCCATGCATGACCCGACATCGCTTAACCGCCAGGGTGCCGATGTTGGAACCCAATACCGCTCAGCAATCTTCTACCATAACCAACAACAAAAAGATGTTGCGGAGAAGCTAATTGACGAACTCAATAAAGAAGCAATCTTTGACAAACCCATCGTCACAGCGGTTGAAACCCTAAAAGTCTTCTACAAAGCTGAAACTTACCATAAAGATTACTACAAAAAACATCCCAAAGAACCCTATTGCCAAGTAGTGATAGCACCCAAAATTGCCAAGCTACAACAACGGTTTTTTGACAAACTCAAGGTGCCGCTATGATAACTGAAAAGCCGGTTGAAAGCAGTGCGGAGTTGGTTTTGCGGGCGATTGAGGCGCTGTCTGAAAAGGCGTTTTTGCCTATTATTGGATCTGAGAAAGGCAAGTTTTTGGCAGAAGAGATACGACTGGCTAGGCCGAAGCATGTTTTGGAGGTTGGCACCTTAATTGGGTATTCAGCGATTCTTATGGGCAAAGAACTCGATGCAGACGCTGAAATAGTAACCATTGAAATACACCGCGGTGAAGCAGAGCAAGCTGGCAACAACATAGCTAAAGCGGTCATATCAGCCAAAGTAAAAATCATAAAAGGCAACGCTCTCCACATTATACCAACTTTACAGGGCATTTTTGACTTCGCCTTCATAGATGCAGAAAAAACGGAGTACCTTCAATATCTCCATTTGGCAGAGCCTAAATTGCGAGCTGGGGCGGTTGTTTTTGCTGATAACGCAGGCAGGTTCGCTGACCAAATGAGTGACTATTTGAATTACGTGCGAAACTCTGGGAGATATCGGAGCCGCTACATTGGTGTTGGCGATGATGGGGTAGAAATCAGCGTAAAGTTGACTTAGGCGATTGTCAGAACTTTTGCATCCTCTTCTTCCTAATGGAAAATGATGATTAGTAGTTGATTTCTTCTGAAATTTCAAATCTTGTATTTGTTAACTCGCCAGAACAGCGCGTGCCGCTTATCGATTTTCAGACATTTGGGTGTTTAAAGGCGTAGCTCACGTGACAAATCTTCAAATTAAAACCGCCTCCAACCTGCTATAAAATGCCTCTGGGTTAGGTTTTGCTTAGCTGTTCACCGCATTTGGGACAGTACGCTTTTCCTTTTGACACTGGAAGGGCTTTACCTGCTCGCCAAAAATGCTCATATTGACATTCAAGGTTAAAGCTGAAAGTTTGTGTTTCGTAATCATGGGGGTTTGTGATGATGTCTTCTTCGAGAGATAGTTTGCTTTGTTTGATTTCATGCGCCAAGGCAGACTTGGTGGGGATAGCCTGTTTAGCCATGGTAAAGGGGTAGTTTGCGAAAACTTCGTTTTTAGCTGAGGTAACCGTTTTAGCTGCCTTAGTTTTGTCAATAATTTTTACTGAAGTAGGAATGTATCTGGCGGGAACAACAGCCTTTGTTACATCGGTTGATGCAGCAGTTTTGAATTTGCCCGCTAGGGCGGATGCTTTTTTGATTTTAATCAGCGACGCCGTAGTTGAGGTTCCGCATTCAGTGCATTTTTCGCTGTAAGAGGGAAGGCGACGTCCACATTTCCGGCAAAACGGCATATGATCACTTTTTTTATTTTATGATTGTTTGGCAACGTTTAAACTTTAACAAACATGCGACAAGTTACCTGAATGTTTAAAGGCTATTGAATCAGTTTTTGAGCGGGTGGGCAATGACGACTCTGGCCCCGAAGACTATACTGGATGATGAGGATCTTGAGTGCGTGAAGGCCAAACGATTGAATTATTGTTTGAGATATCCTTCTAAGAGCCCACCTATAACTCTGCAGAAATACCGCTCGACTGCTCAACCTTGCATTGCAGCAGCAAATTTAACGCTATAAGTAATTTCTCAGTCAACTGTGTACTGCAATTTTTTTGTTGGCTAAGTCACTGCTTTTTTAACTGTGTCAACGATTTGCTTTGCGTTTACCGCTAACAAGCACAGCAGCATTATCAGGGGTATGTATGAGGGTGTGTAAAATGGCGTTGTATCGCCTGATCCCAAAATCATGCCGATGAAGCCTTGATAGACGCCAGGATAAAAGACAATGAAGTTGAAGGCTAAGAGCACTAAGACCATTGTGGGAAAGGCAGTTTTCAGTTTAGTTCTGTTGTAGAAAAGAAACAACGGTAACCCTAAAAGCGCGAATCTTGGGTCAAACGCCCCCAAAGCGAAGACAACGCCTGAGAGAAGGGGCTTGCCTTTGTAACCTAAATAAAAGGAAAGCAGCAGCAGAAATGTGAGCAAAATTTTTGCTTGCCCCTCGGCCCAACTCATAAAGTAGCTTACAGACAATCCCCTGCCGGCCATCGGGTAAGGCAGCAACACAACAGCGATGAGAACTAGGAAGGCAAGGGAGGGGTTTTTGTTTTCCAAAAGTTTGTAGAGCAAAAAGGCGATAAGTGGTAGCAAGATAAACTGCAAGAGATCGAAAACCCAGAATGCCTGATAGTAGCTGAGGCTAAGCAGCGGTGTGATCAGCACCAGGAAGGAGGGCAAATATTTGTAGGGGGTTGGCGCTGGATAGATGGCGGGTTCACCGTCGTTAAGTGTACCAACTGTAAAGGTTTGCGAGGGATTATGCCACATTCTCCAAGCAGCAAGATAATAAACCGAGAAGTCCCGCGGCAAATCCCCGTTGCCAAAGTTTACAGGCCCTTTTATAGTTGGATAAGCAACCGAAAAAGTGTAAAGGTTCAAAGCGACAATGATGACCACTGCTAAGGCAAAAAGCATTTTTTTGGATTTGAAGCGATGCAACATGCGCAGCACCTTAGCGGTTCTATTTTATTGCTTATTAGCGTTTAGCTCAAATGATTGGCTAGTAGGTAAGCGTTAATTTTTGTTGTATCCACTATGTACCCACAAGTTTTTTTATTTATCATTTACGTACAGGAGTTAAAAACATAAAACACGTACTAAGAGGTTGTTTGAATGGATTTTTGTTCGAAATGCGGTTCTCGTCTTTTGCCCAAAAAAGTTAAGTCAGGAAGCCAATTGTTGCTCATGCTTGCGTGCAACAAATGTGGAAAAAAAGAAAAAGAAACTAACGGAAAAAAAATTAATGGCCTATTTATAGAACACAATCCGAAGCAATTTGTTTCAGTTATAGGCAAAGAAAACCAGCTAAGCGTCTTGCCTACTATACAGGTGGCATGTCCTCGGTGCACCAACAATGCAGCATTCGCATGGCAAGTGCAGACAAGAGGAGCAGACGAATCATCCACACAATTCCTACGTTGCACAAGTTGCGATTTTACATTTAGAGAAAATAGTTAACGCTTCAACAGACTTTGCCGCAAAACGGAAGCAACTCTCCCAAATTTAACCACTTTTAAAAATCCTTTTTCTTGTTTGTAACACTTTCAAAACTAAAGACGTTTCTTAACTGTGCGTCTGAACGGAACTTCTACAAATTTTCGATGGACACAGACATCAATTAACTTACAAGCATTAATATCTTAAAAGAAAAAGTTAAAGAAACTTTATCTTTTGTCTGCTGTTTTCTCCCAGAGTTCAAGCTTTTCCTTTTTCATTTCGGTACGTTTACGCTGTAAGTATCTGTAGACGGTGTGGTGCTCACAACCTTCAATAATCATTTGTACAGCGTTGCGTGCGGCATCTGCTTCCTCGAAGCTGCCAATTATTCCAACTGTGTGTCCATAAACCACCACGTTGGCTTCTGTTAGTTCCTCGATGAGTCGCCGCGTTTTGCCCTCGGTGCCGATAATTCGCCCCTTTATGCGTTTCATATCTGATTCCGAACGTCCGAAGACCAACCTTAAATCTACCATGTCAAAAATTTCGTCTTCGTTGCGGATGAGACGGTAGGTTATGTCAGGCGAGAAGCCTCTGCCGATGGCAGTTACAACGTCTTTGGCTTTAAGGAGCAATGATGGGTCGGATACGCCTTCGTTAAGTGTTATTGTGATGCTGCCTTCGTTGTCTATGCCGAGCTTAACTTGCAGCTTCTCTTCTATGTGCTGTTTGACTTTGCCTTCTTCTCCGATGAGTATTGCAACTCGTTCTTTGGGAATTCTAACAAAAGTGTCTAGACCAGACATTACTTACCAACAACCATCTTATGCAACTCTTCAACTGGATAAACTTTTACATCCAACTTGCTAAAGAACCTATTCACATTCGTCAAATCTCTTATCAGCAATGAATCAGCCAGTGGATGCTCAATGGAAACCGACTGTGACATGTCAAAAACCACAGTCTTACCTTTCCACATCATAATGTTGTATTCGCTGAGGTCGCCGTGGACTATTTTTGCTTTCTGGTAGAGCCGTTTGATGTAAGTGACTAGTAATTTGTAAACCTTGTCAGGATTAGCTGGTGGCTGCTCTTTAAGAGAAGGCGCACTGACTCCCTTCTCTCCAATGAACTCCATAACCACAACGTTGCTTTTTACAGCGATAGGTTTTGGTACTCTCACCTTAGCATCGGTGGCTTCTTTTAGATTGCGAAATTCCTTTTGTGCCCAAACCGTCATCAAAGAACGGGTATCGTGTTTGACGTCTTTGAATCGTGGGTCGCCTTCAATGTATTTGTGCATGCCTTTTTTGAATTCTGCTGATGAGGTTAAGTAAATTTTTACGGCTAAATCCTTTCCTTCCTTGTCTGTACCCCAGTAAACTCGGGCTTCCTTGCCTGAACTCACTACTCCGTTGAGCTCGTAGAATACACCGCTGTTTAACATGTCAAACACCACCATGCGGGTGGTTTGATCGAAAACTTCTTCGACGGTGGCACGTTCCTTGGTCTTGTCGTGGGTTAACATTTTGTCTCTTCGTTCCACTCGGCGTTCTGTGTGTGCAAGGCGTTCATTAGCTTTTCTAGACATAATAGTCAACCATGGCAATCGCTTAAGCGGTATTAAAACCACTCGAAAGCATATATTATTTTATCATAATGAAAATTTTCCTAAACTTTCTTTTTTTAAGATTAATAGAGAGATAAAAGATGAAAGTTTTAAAGGGTCAGTATGCCCTTGCGCCTTAATGTGTCAGCTTGCGAATGAGTGTACCGCCACACTACGTCGCCGCGTTTATCAGTTTGGAACTCCCAAGGCGCGACTATGACTATATCGTTTTCGCGAATCCAGACACGCCTCTTCATTTTACCTCGTATGCGGCAAAGACGTTCTGCACCGTCCTGACATTTTACAAGGATACGGTCAAATCCAAGAAGCTTTATAACGACGCCTAAAACTTCGCCCTGACCAGGATAAACTAGCTCGCCGATTGCGCCTTCGCTTAGTACTTTCTTCTTACCCAAACATTGAGCCTCATTTTACGGATATTGAAAAAGAATTGCTTTTCATGCTTAAAAGCATGCCCATAAAAAATTATAGATTTAGCTCAAAAAACAAACCATGTCAAACGCTTTTAATTCAAGCAGCCTCCCGCAAAGAGTTTTTAGGTGCAGAAAAAGCTTTCTAACACGTCGGTGATGATTATGTTCGGAAAGGTTGAACATTTAGATGTCTGAAACTGGGCTTTGGGATTCTCTCTACAAAAGCGGCGAATTTACTCATTGGGAGCCAGTTTATGTCTCGCCTGAGCTTTCAACTTTGGCAGCCGCAAACTTCTTTGGAGAAAAAACCAAAATTCTGGATTTAGGCTGTGGGGGCGGGCTTGACTCAATTTTTTTGGCGCAATGCGGATTTAATGTGACTGGGGTTGACTTCAGCCTAGCTGCCCTTAAAGTTGCACAGAAAAGGGCAAAGAAAGCCCATGTTATAATTGACTGGCATCTTGGAAGTGTGCTTGATTTGCCCATCGATAGCCAAGCGATCGACTTTGTTACTGACCGTGGAGTTTTTCATATTATCGAAGACTCTGACCGCCCCAAATATGGTTTGGAAATCTTTCGGGTTCTAAAATTTGGCGGCAAGGCGTTGATTAGAGGGGCAAGTCAGGATGTTGGGCAAGAACGGTTTAACCCCGTTACTGAGCGAGCAATCGACAAATATTTTCCTTTGTCAAAATTCAAAAGAGGTCCAGTAGTTTCGATTCCGCTTTTTTCTTCTGAGGGCGCTTTGCCGTCGAAAATTGTGTTGCTGCAGAAGTCGGCTAATTGAGGTTTCGGTATGATTGTTGGAGCAGTTGTGTTAGCGGCGGGAAAATCTGAGCGGATGGGACAGAACAAGCTGCTCTTGCCCTTAGGTGAGAAGCTGCTGATTGACCAGGTTTTGGATTCATTGGCGGCAGCAGGCGTCAACGAGCAAGTAGTTGTGCTTGGGCATGATCTTGAGAAGGTGATTGCATCTTTAAAGCCGAGGCTGGGCAAAGTCAAAATTGCCCTAAATGTTGAATACGAAAAAGGCATGGTTTCGTCTTTTCAAACGGGGCTGTGGGTACTCTCAGGCATCGAAGCCGTATTTCTGATCCTCGGCGACGAACCCATTCTTGATCCGTCCCTTTTACAGAAAATGACACAGACAATGGAGAGTAACCCTGAAACGTTGATTGTAAGCCCCATCTATAGAAGCAAAAAAGGGCACCCGCTGCTTTTCCGAAGGCAACTCTTCGGCGAAATACTAAGTCTTAAAGAAGCGCAGACTATCCGGGACATTGTTCACGCACATGCTGATAGGCTGGTCACAGTTGAGGCCCCTGAGTGGACAACCATAGATATTGACACCCCAGAAGACTACGCGCGCATAGTTGAGCTATTTAAAACTGGTCGCCAAGTCAATTAAACACTAATAATGAGTTTTCCTCTTCAAAGCAATGATTTCTGCAAGAATACTTATACCGATTTCTTCAGGCGTCACTGCCCCGATATCCAAACCTATTGGTGCATGCAATAATTTGAACTGTTCTTCTTTTACTCCTTCTGCCCGCAACTTGTCGGTTAGAAGTTTAACTTTGGCTTTGCTGCCTAGCAGACCAACATATGCAAGGTTTTGCTGAAGGCCCCATTTCAAGGCTGAATAGTCGTGATCGGGTTCTCCGTGGGCGATAACGAAAGCGTCGCTCGGGGCTACTGTAAATGTGCTTAAGATTTGGTTATAGTCGCCCGCTATGATGGTTTGTGCCATGGGAAACTGCTCCTTGTTAGCCCGTTTACGCTCGTCATCCATGATAACTATTTCGTAGCCCACCGTACTAGCTAACTTGGCTAAGGGCAACGCGACATGGCCTGCCCCGACAATAATTATTCGAGGTGTAGGCTCAATCACGTCTGCAAGCACCGTTAATTCGCCCCCGCAAATCATGCCTGTCCCAACAGTGCCTTCCCTTTGGCTTTTGTTTAGGCTGAAAGTGACTTTTCTTGATTTGCCCTCCTTAATTGCTTTTAAACATTCTTCAACCACCCTGCGTTCAACATTGCCGCCCCCTATGGTGCCGTAATTTTTGCCGTCCTCCGTGACGAGCATCTTGGCTCCTACATCTCTGGGTCCAGAACCTACCTTTTCAATAACGGTACATAAGGCAAGCGTGTTTCTAGCCTGGAGAATTCGAGTTGCTTCGCTTAAAAGTTCCAAGTCAGTTGGCACAAAAATCAGCACTAATACATTAGTGGAAAAGAGGATTTTAGGATAGCGGTGCTTTACTGAATGAGTTCCTGCGGTTTAATTGGTGTGTGCCTGAGGCGTTTGCCCGCAACTTTCTCGATGGCTCTAACGAGGGCGACTGGAACGCCTATGGTTGGTGCTTCACCTAAGCCTTTGGCATGATGTGGCATCCAACTGGGGTTCTCAACAATCTGAATGGTGAACTTTGGTATATTTTCAGCAACAGGGAGCCCCGCGTCGAAGAGGTTGCGGGTAAGCAGTTTACCATCTTGGTCATAAACCACTTCTTCGTAGAGGACCTGTCCAATGCCCTGTATTGTTCCGCCGATGATCTGGCTTTCGACCATTTTGGGGTTAAGTGATCTGCCTACGTCATAGTAGGCGACGCATTCTTTCACTGTAACCATACCAAATTTGTCGATAGCTACAGTTGCAAGCTCGGCGCCAAACGAATTCAATTGAGGTTTGCTAGGCTTTTCCAAGACTTCTGATGAATACTCATCCGAGAGCAAGTTTTCAAGCGTATATTTGCCATATTTAGTCTCCACTTGGGCTTTTAGTTTCCGGGCTGCAGCTACAACTGCGGCTCCGCCAACTATAGCGCTTCGGCTGCCCCACGTTCCAACGCCATCCTCCAGCATGTCAGTGTCTCCGGCGCCAAGGGTTACTAAGTCTTGCGGAACGGCAAGCTCGTCTTTAAGCAGTTTCTTCACGAAAACATAGTGTTCCTGACCATGTTGGTTTCCTCCTAACCAAACAATCACTTTCCCCTTTTGCACAACTATTCGGGCTGTCTCGCCTGCCGAAATAAATCCGGGAACTAAAGTGAAGAATCCAAGGCCGGCCTTCTCGTTCCTTGATCTTTCTTTGTAATGTAGGTCTGCCACAGCTTTTGTGAAGAATGGGCGTGAAGCTTCAATCTCTATGCCAAGCGGCGACCTGAAGCTCTCTGTCGTCGTGTTGATGAGGCGAACCTCATCTGCTTCCAACTTGAGCTCGTCGGCGAGCAAATCCATCATGCGTTCCATAAAAAAGGCTGCCTCAGGTCGGCCTGCGCCTCTGTATGGACCGCCAGGCGGTTTATTGGTCATAACTGCCCTTGCTAAAACGTGGGCTTTTTCGATGCCGTAGGGGCCTGTAAGTTGCATTCCAATGAAAAACGGTGCCCTTGATCCTGAGCTGCCTCCAAAAGCACCTGCATTCACGGTTACTTCTCCACGTAACGCTGCAACTTTGCCTTTTTTGTCGGCAAAAATCTTCATTTTGCCTTTGGCTCCTCTTCCTGGTTGCATAGCCGATAATTCTTCGCTTCTGCTTGCAACCCATTTAATTGGTCGTTTGAAATTCATTGATGCGTAAGCTGCAATAATGTATTCTGGGTAAATGGTACTTTTTGAACCAAACGCGCCTCCTGTGTCAGCTTGAATAACGTGAACTTGGTTCTTGTCGAGTTTAAGAGAGCATCTTATCCCTTCTTGAATGTCGAAGACCGATTGTGTAGAAATGTAAATGGTTAATTTTGATCCGTTATAATCTGCGATTAGACCATGTGGCTCCAGTGGGTTGTTTGCAATTCTTGCGTTCTCAAACTCATCTTCTAAGACAACAGGCGATTTAGGGTCTTCAAAATCTTCTCCCAGCCAAACTTGCTGAATAATGTTTGATTGTGTACCCGGATGCATGGGGTTGCTTTTGAGAGCTTCATCCGCAGTCACGGAGGGTTTAAGCAGCTCGTATTTAACGTCGACTTCCTCAAGTTTGTCTTCGGCTTCGTACTGGTCTTCAGCAAAAACAGCGGCTATAGGCTGGCCCACATAGTACACGTTGCCTTGAGCCAATACTGGATGCACCAAAGCAGGATTCATTCCGCCTCCGCTGCCTTCGCCAGCACTACCCACCATGGCTTTCAATTCGTTGCTGTTTAGGCCGCCGTTAACCGAGATAATTCTCGCGTACGCATATGGGCTTCTGGCAACCATCATATGGAGCATATTGGGAAGTTTGATGTCATCGACATATCTGCCGGCTCCTTTAACCAAAAGTTTAGATTCGCTCATTGTTTGGCCTCCTCTTGCTTATCCAACATTTCTTTAGCGTACTTGACTGCCTCTACGATGCCTTTGTAGCCTGTGCAGCGGCAGATGTTGCCATGCAGCATCCGCTTAATCTCCTCATCCGACAGGTCTTTGCCTTCGGTGAGCATCCAGTAGCAGGTCATGATCATGCCTGGCGTGCAGAAACCGCATTGCAGCCCCTGCTTGTCGATAAAAGCCTTCTGCAACGGGTGCATATCGCCTTGTTTTGGCAAGCCTTCGATAGTGAGTATTTCTTTGCCGTTTGCTTGTACCCCAAGCATTGTGCATGACTTTATGGCTTTGCCGTCAACCAGCACGGTGCATGCGCCGCAGTTAGTTGTGTCACAGGCATGATGCGTACCAGTTAACCCCAAATCCTCTCTCAGAACGCTGACCAACAGGCGCTTTGGCTCAAGCTCCAAATCAACAGGCTTGCCATTTACTCTAAAACTAGTTTTAACTTTACTCATAGTTTCCCATCACCGCACGTTTATACGCAACTTCAACCGCGTCCTTAACTAACACCGCTAACACTTTGCGCCTGTACTCTGCCGACGCAGTAATATCCGAGTTCGGTTCGGATGCCTCCACTGCAAGCCATGCCGCCTCACCCAACACAGCTGCCTCAGGCGTCTTACCCAGTAGCGCTGCCTCAGAGCGTAGCGCCCTAAGCGCTTTAGAACCAACACCCGAAAGCGCAATTCGGCACCCAGAAATCACATTTTCGTCGTCGACCTCAATTTGCGCCGCCACACCTGCAATGGTGAAGCCGCCTGATCCCTTTCTGATTTTGCGATAAGCATTCCCAACTTTAGCGTCCCGCAAAGGGATTTGTATCTGGGTAAGAATTTCATTTGACTTAGCCGCGGTTTTAAATCGGTCTACAAAAAATTCGTCTGCGACAATGCTTCTTGTTTTTTGGGCGCTGGCTAATGTGAATGTGGCGTTTACAGCAAGCATTGCAGGTGGGAAATCGTTGACTGGGTCAGCGTGACATAGATTGCCGCCGACAGTGCCGAGGTTTCGTACGAGAGGGTCGGCGATTTCGCCTGCTGTCTCCTGCAGGATCGGGACTAAACATGCGATTTCCAAATCATTCTCGATGGTAGCGGTTGTCGTCGTAGCGCCGATTTTCAGACCATGCTCATCTTTGCTGATGAAGTTGAGTTCTCTGATGCCGCCCAAGTCAACGAGCTTTTTAGGAGAAAGGTTCCTTGCTTTCATAGCTGGAAGCAAGCTTTGGCCTCCCGCTAAAATTCGGGTTTCAGCGTCTCCGCTTTTTATAAGCTCAAGCGCTTCAGATAGAGTGCTTGGTGAAAAATAATCAAAAGGTCGAGGAAACATAAAAAAAGACCATTAGAAAGTCAAGGCTTTGCAACTTATAAACACTAAGTGTCATTGGTTTTGATTCATTTTCCAGTTAGCACAAACACGCAAGTACGTTTCAGAGCTGTTTGGCGCATTTCAAGTTCTCGTGCCTTAAAGTGGTAAGGTTGTAATTGATAATATTGTATCCGAAGACAACGTTAATACCTTGGCGGTAGTGATTATCTGGCTTAACGAAAAGTGTTTTGTGAAGTATAATTAACGGAGTTTGCAAAGGCGTCACTATCAAGTGAAGACAACCTCGCTAAATTGACAAGTGCGCTTTACAAGAAAAGGGGTATTCTTGCTCTTCAAGTTGGCTTCTTAGTGAATTCGCCTTGTCAAAAAATGATAAAAACGTTTAAACTGTAATATCAAAAACGAAGAAAAATGATTTCTGAAAAAACAAGGGAACGCCCAGTCACTTATCAAGATACCTACCACAAAAATAGAAGTGTCACGGGCGTAGAAACTTTAGACTGGAAAGATTACAAATGGCAACTCAACAACTCCATAAAAACCATCGTTGACTTCGAGAACTTTACAGGTATCATCTTTACTGAGCAAGAAAAGCAGCTGCTGGAAAAAACCATCAAGAAGTTCCCTCTTTGTATAACTCCATATTATGCTTCGCTGATTGACCCCGAAAATTACCCTGATGACCCAATTTTTAGGCAGGCCTTCCCAAATCCAGCCGAACTGGACATCTCTAGCTGTGACATGAAAGACCCCTTGCATGAGGATAAGGATAGCCCTACTTTGGGAATCACTCATCGCTATCCCGACAGAGTTCTTTTCTTAGTTAGTAACCGCTGTGCAATGTATTGTAGGCATTGTACGAGAAAAAGACGTGTTGGTGACAAGGACTTTGTTCCTTCCAGAGAGCAAATCTTGGCTGGAATCTATTACATACGAAAGCACCGGGAAATCCGGGATGTACTGATCTCAGGCGGCGATCCCTTCATGCTCCCTGATGAATATCTTGACTGGATACTAACTGAACTTAACAGGATTCGACATGTACAAGTTATCCGAATCGGTTCACGAGTACCGGTTGTTTTGCCTTACCGGGTAACAAATGAATTAGTGCATATGCTAAAGAAGCACCATCCAATATGGCTAAACACCCACTTCAACCATCCGCGTGAACTCACGCTAGCCAGCCGAAACGCCCTCAAGAAACTAGCAAACGCAGGCATACCGTTGGGCAACCAATCCGTTTTGCTTGCCGGCGTAAATGACTGCCCCCAAATAATGAAGAAACTCAACCAGAAACTTGTTGAGAACAGAGTGCGACCATACTATTTGTTTCAATGTGACCTCTCTGAGGGCCTAAGCCATTTCCGTACGCCAATCGGCAAAGGTGTGGAAATCATGGAAAGCCTCATAGGGCATACAAGCGGCTTTGCAGTTCCCCGTTTTGTGGTGGATGCGCCTGGCGGGGGAGGAAAAATTCCAGTCATGCCTAACTATATTGTTTCCTGGTCCTCAGACAAGGTAGTTTTGCGAAACTATGAAGGCGTCATCACTACCTACAAAGAGCCAGACAACTACCAGCCAATCAACTGCAGAAAAGACTGTTCTAAGTGCAACTTAAATCGTAAGCATGAACGAAAAGAGGATACAATAGGTGTTGAGAAACTGCTTGCAAACCAGATTGAAACAATTTCACTAACCCCAAAAGACAACGAGCGCATGGAGCGAAGAACAAAAAAGGCGGAGTAAGTGTCATGAATGCTTAAAGCATTGGGCAACCTGAAATTCAAAATTAGAAACGTCGTGTTAGACGACATCAAAGAAGTCTACAGATTGCTGAAGGCGAACAGACCTTATGTCGGATTAAACAGCCGTTACACATACTTTCTTTTAGCAAAAGACTTCGCACGAACATGCGTCGTCGGCGAGCATATGGGCAAAATCGTCGCTTTCTCCTCAGGCTACCTCTCCCCCGCCAAACCAGACACCTTTTTCAGCTGGGAAGCCGTGGTGCATAAGGATTACCGAGGCAACAATCTTCAAAAACACATGTTGCTTTGGCAAATCAACGTTACAGGCGCAACCTACTTTGAAGGCACAGTAAACCCTACCAATGAAGCATCTAAACGAACCTTTCGAGGGTTAGCAGAGCAACTAAGAACAAATTGCGAGGAGAGCTTGCTTTTCAGTGAAGCTGATTTTGAGAATGACGGTCACGAAGCTGAGGTTCTGTTTAGGGTTGGCCCAATCTCTAAAGCGATGTTGACGAAAAGTATGCAGTTCTATGAACTGGACTGCCAAAAATTGGACATTATTTCTTGTTTGGAAAAAAGTGAAAAGCAGCTAATGGCTACGCTGTAGAATAGGCGATAGCGAAGATTCGCCTTGAACTGCAGGATCCTCTATTTTTGGTAATGATGTATGTTTAAATGGGTTCCGCGAATAATCTTTTATTTGGTGTAGTCAGCAAGTGTCCTACGTCTTTAACATACCCTACCGAAACAACAACAGACTCAAACAAGTAACAGAAAAAATCAAAGAAGACAAAAAACTTCAAACATACTGGAAATGCTCAAATGTCATGGCTATTGATCGAATGGGCTACACGGACCATGGACCAACTCACGTAAAAATCGTGGCAAATCTATCGCTGAAGCTTCTGCGAATTTTGTACGAGAAAAACCTGCTTAAGCCAAGCATTGTAGAGAATTACGGTATGCAAAATGAAGACGCCGAGGTTGTGGTTGTTTTAGGCTCAATCTTTCATGATTTAGGTATGGTTGTGCAGAGGCGTCACCATGAGATTTTCAGCTCTTTTCTGGCACTTGAGTTCATAGATAAGTGCTTAACGGACACCTATAGCGAGGAACATAAAGCAATCGTTACTTCAGAGGTTTTGCATGCCATCGTCTCCCATGAAGAGCCCGCGCATTTGGATTCGACTAATAAGATTTTGACTGTGGAGGCGGGCATAGTGGGAATCGCTGACGCGTTAGATATGGAGGCTGGGAGGGCAAGGATTCCTTTTCAATCGGGTAAAATAGACATTCACGCTGTATCAGCGCTATCTATTGAAAAGGTCGAGATAGAGGTGGTGGAAGATGCAAAGCCGCCGATCAAACCAATTAATATAAAGATAAAAATGTCAAATTCGGCAGGTGTCTTTCAGATAGATGAGCTTCTTAAACCAAGAATAGTGAACTCCGGTCTTGGACAGTTCTTCCATGTAGTCGCCGAAATCACAGGCGAAAAAGAAAACAGAATCATCGAAAAATTCGAGATTTAACCCTTTTTGGAGATACGACAAATGATTCACGAATATGATGTTGTCATTATAGGAGGAGGAATCGCAGGCTTATACACTGCCCTTACTGCGGCCCAGCGAAGTTGCAGAGTTGCTCTAGTCAGCAAAGTTCATGTCACCCGCTCGCATTCGGTGGCTGCACAAGGCGGAATCGCTGCTAGCCTCGGCAACGAAGAAGAAGACCATTGGGAATGGCACATGTACGACACAGTTAAAGGCAGCGACTATTTAGCCGACCAAGATGCCACAGAAATACTAGCAAAAGAAGCCCCCGAAGCTGTCATAACGCTTGAACACCTAGGCGTCTCGTTCAGCCGCAACAAGCAAGGAAAAATTGAGCAGCGCCGCTTCGGTGGACACACAAGAAACTATGGCGAATCCCCGGTTAAACGTGCGTGTTATGTATCGGATAGAACTGGCAGGGCAATCATGGATACGCTTTATGATCGCTGCCAAGCTATAGGCGTGGATATGTTCAATGAAGTTTTCGCGTTGCAACTGCTATTTTCAAACAACCTCTGCTGCGGAGTGGCAGCTTACGATATTGCGTCAGGTATCCCCCAGGTTTTTCACGCAAAAGCGGTTGTTTTAGCCACGGGCGGATGCGGAAAAATCTTTAAAACATCATCCAACGGGTTTTCATCAACAGGCGACGGCTTAGCGCTTGCGTTGGATTCCATGATTCCGCTTGAAGACATGGAGTTCGTACAATTCCATCCGACGGGTATCAACGGGCTTGGCATACTAATCAGCGAGGCAGCAAGAGCTGAAGGTGGAATTTTGCGCAATGGATTGGGCGAGCAATTTATGGGGCGTTACGCGCCAACCCTCAAAGACTTAGCTCCCAGAGACATCATTTCAAGAGCAATTTTAACCGAAATAAAAGATGGGAAAGGCATAGACGGCAAAGATTTCGTGCATCTTGACCTGCAAGGCATAGGCAAAGAGAACCTAGCCCAAAAACTACCAGAAATCTCCTCGTTCATCAAAACCTATCTCGGAATCGACCCAGCCGAACAGCTTGTTCCTGTGGCTCCAACATGCCACTATATTATGGGTGGCATCCCAACCGACAATGAGGGACGAGTTTTAGCTGATGAAAGAGGCACAACCTATCCTGGGCTCTACGCGGTTGGAGAATGCGCCTGCGTTAGCGTCCACGGTGCAAACCGCCTAGGCTGCAACTCGCTTATCGACCTCGTCGTCTTCGGACAGCGAACTGGCCAAAACGCGGCGGCTTATGCAACAGGAAAAAACCTTGCGCCGCTTCCTCAACAAGCCGAAAGCGTAGTGGTTGATAAAATCACCAGTCTGCTTGACTCTAAAGGAAATGAACATGCAGCGACATTACGAGCAGAGATGCAACGCCTGATGACAGAGAAATGCAGTGTTTTCAGGAATGGAGAAGAGTTAAAAAAGGCCCTTGACGAGCTCAAGCAGCTTCAGAAACGGTACATGTGCATTGGGCTTTCTAGCAAGGGCAGGGTTTTTAATTGCGAACTAGAGGAAGCGCTGGAACTTGCGAACATGCTGAAAACTGCGGAAGCTATAGTTTACTCTGCACTACAGCGAACAGAGAGTCGTGGAGCTCATTTCCGCAGTGACTACCCTGAAAGAAATGATGAGGCGTGGCTTAAACACACATTGATCGCCCTTACATCAAAGGGCATGAGAGCAACATACAAACCTGTGTCCACAACAAAGTTCACGCCCCAAAAAAGGAGGTACTAACGTGAAGGTTACCCTGAAAATACATCGCTTCAACCCAGAAACCGACACCGAACCCCACTATGACACCTTTACTATAGAGGCAAACCCAAACGACCGCATCTTGGACTGCCTAAACAAGGTTCGCTGGGAACTGGATAGCAGCTTAGCATATCGTATGTCCTGCGCCCATGGAATCTGCGGCTCCGACGCGGTAAGCATTAACGGGACCCCAGCACTTGCCTGCCAAAAACTCATAAAAGACTACAGTTCAAGCCAAACTATCCTCATAGAACCCCTCAAGTTCTTTCCCAACGTAAAAGACTTGATCGTTGATTTGCAACCTTTCTTTAAAAGAATAAAATCGATTCAGCCAGAACGACCAGCACAAACAAGCACTGTACCCTTGGAAAAAGAGCGTCTGCAAACCCCTGAAGAGAGGGCAAGAATCGACGATGCTGTGAAATGCATCCTCTGCGGCTGCTGTGTTGCCGCTTGTCCAGTTATCTTAGAGCAGGAGCAACGGTTTATCGGTCCAGCCGCTATTCTGCGGGCACAAAAATATATTTTCGATTCGAGGGCATCCGACTCAGTTGAGCGAATGCATGTCCTTGAGAAGCCTTATGGAATTTGGGGCTGCAAAAGCTACTATATGTGCACGCTCGTTTGTCCAAAGAACATTAAAGTCACAGAACAGATAATTAAAACCAAGAAAAAAATTATTCATGAACTTCACCCTTCAAAACAAGTAGGAGAACTCTGAGATGGAAACAAGAAGAGAAGTTGACCCCTTAGGCGAGCGGCTAATTCCAATAAACGCATATTTCGGCATCCAGACGCTTCGAGCAACCGAAAACTTCCCCGTAAGCGGCATCAAGGCTCCGTTGCCATTCATCAGGGCATATGTGCTTATTAAAAAAGCCGCTGCCGACGCCAACATGCAGGTAGGTTGGCTGGACCAGCAAAAAGCAAAAGCAATAGTTGAAGCATGCGACGAAGTTCTGGCAGGTTTACTTCTTGACCAATTTGTCGTTGACGTTTTTCAAGCAGGTGCAGGGACTTCGTTTAATATGAATGTAAACGAGGTTTTGGCTAACAGGGCTTTGGAGATTTTGGGCAAGCAGAAGGGCGACTACAAAGTCCTGGGTCCAAACGACCATGTGAACATGGCGCAGTCAACCAATGACACGTATCCAACCGCTCTTCACCTCTCAACCCTCATCGCTTTGCAGCCACTGTTAAATGCCTTAGACAACCTCGCAATAGCTTTCGATGAGCTTGGCAAAAAATACGGTATTGTACTCAAATCAGGAAGAACACATTTGCAGGATGCAGTTCCAGTCACAGTTGGCGAAGAATTCGCCGCTTATGCCTCAGCAATCCGCCACGCATGCGATGAGTTACGTAGACGACAAGAGAACCTCTACAAAGTTGCTTTAGGCGGCACCGCAGTTGGAACAGGGGCAAACACGCATCCAGAATACAAGCGCCGTGCAATAGCAGAACTTGCAAAGCTAACCGATTTTCCGCTGAAGCCAGCACCCAACAGTTTTGAGGCGTTGCAGAGCCTCAGACCCGCCCAGACGGTTTCCAGCGGGCTCAAAGAACTTGCACTGGAACTTATCAGGATAGCTAATGACTTGAGACTTCTTGCTTCCGGTCCAACAACAGGGTTAAACGAGATTGTGCTGCCGCCTGTGCAACCCGGCTCCTCAATTATGCCTGGGAAAGTGAACCCCGTTATGGCTGAATGCCTCGACATGATAGCTTACCAAGTTGTCGGCAACGATGCAGCTGTTTCTCTGGCGGTGCAGGCAGGGCAAATGGAACTCAACGTCATGACGCCGGTCATCATGTACAACATGCTTTTCTCAATCCAAATCCTCACAAACTACGTGCCAGTGTTCACCGAGAAATGCGTCAAGGGGATAACCGTTAACGAAAAACAGTGCAGCCAGTATTTGGAAAAAAATCCGTCCCTAGCCACTTTATTGTCGCCCTATATCGGCTATTTGGAAGCAGCAAAAATCGCCAAACAAGCCCAAGCTGAGAACCGCTCAGTGAAGGAAATCGCACTGGAAAAGGGGCTTCTCAAAAAAGAGGAAATCGAGAAAATCTTCAGCCGCAAAAACCTGCTAAACGAGCAATAGCCAGGTTTTTTTGCAGTGTACCACTACCGCAATCTCTACTCTTTACAATCTATTTCTTTAGGAAAATAGCGGGAAAATAGAAGGGTTATCCTGATGTGCCGTAGCCGCTGACTGACACTGTGGCGCTTGTTGAAGCCGCGTTAGATTGAGCGTCAATCACGACTCCCAAGATCACGTCCTGCGACGGATATAACTGCAGCATGTCGCTGTCATTCAGCCATAAAGAGCCTGTGTCGTTGAAGGTTTTAACGACGTTGTTCGACAAAACGTTGTCGGCAAACTCAAGTCTAATGCGTACCGTTATCATCTCGCCGCTTGCAAATGTGCCGCCCACCGTGATTTCAGGAGTAAAGCTGAAAATCGTCAATGGAAGCGTCTGAATGGTTGTGTTGCCGTCGAACTGACCGTTTATACCTACTGGCACCGGAACGTTTTGCCGCTGGAATGCGCTGCTGATGCCTGAAACCCATACGCCAAAGGGGTTGTGGATCTTGGCGGTCCAGTTGCCAAGGAAGCTTACTCCACCATCCAGGATCGGCATAGTATTAGCGGAATCCCCGATGTCTATAGCGTACATGACATTTGGGGCGTCAGTGAAAGATTCGAAGACGACCCCAACTAACAGTGAATTGTACATGCTGCCGTCCATTAAAAGCCCTGTCTGGTTTGTGTGTCCATCTTGGCCTGACCATATGCGGTCGTCCTGCATTTGGCTATCAGAGAACTCGGCTAGCGGCTCCACTTTAACAGCAACGCTGTTGTCTCTGAGGTTGAAGAAGCAGCGATCAATTTGGGAGCTGTCATAGGAGCCTGTTGCGGTGCCTGTGTCGTTTCCTACTGGTGTTCGGAAAGCTATGCCTTCTGTCGCGTTAATGAAGTGGCAGTCAGATATCTGAGTGTTTTCGCTCCATGATTGTGTGTTCGCTAATTCAATACCCGTTGTTGTATTCTCGAAAACCATGTTAGTCACGGTTGTTCCAAATGAGTTCTCGATGCGAAGTGTCCCGTTGATTATAGTTAAACCTGAAACCAAAGCGTACTGCGAGTCAGTGTAGTTGTCACCGCTAATGATGATTTTGTATCCGTTGCCTACTATTGTTGCCCCGTCGCCTTCTATTTTAGCGTTAATTTTGTTAGAAACCATTATGTCTGAAGTTAACGTGTAGGTTCCAGAGTTTAGGTAAACAGAGTTGCCGTTGGTTAATGCAGAATTAATCGCGGATGACGCGCTGCCCATGCTTGTAGTTGAGCCCGTCAGCATGTTTTTCAGCTCGTAGTTCTTGCCGTTTTGGGTAACTGCAAAATCGTAGGCTACCGCGTCGCCGCCAGTTGAATTGGTTATTTTTTCCACAATGAAGTAAACGTTGAAGGCGGAAAGTGCAAGCAAAGCTATAAGAAAAAGAACAAATGTACGTTTAGATAGGATAATCTTTCTGTTAACTTGCATCTTTGAGGCTCAGTCGGTTTAAAGTACCTGTATGAGCCATCATTAATTAAAATTTATTGCCAAAACCCTAAACCTTCGTCTAATCATATCAATCCTCAAGTATTACAAAGCGCGTTTAATTGAAATTGAAATTTAACAGCTCCATTATTTGACGTACCTTTAAGTTCTCCAGCTTGGAAACTGCGTTAATGATTTGGTTTTGTTGTCCTTGGTCTATGAACTTTGACGTAAGCAAAGAAAACTTTTTAGACGCAGCCAATAAGTTCATTGGTCGAGTCAAAAAGCCGTCGTAATCATCAACTGTTCGAGTCACAGTTTTTCCGTCTTTATTCTTAACAGTTATTTTACAGGGCATCGCACTTGGAAATCTATCGCTGAATTCTTTTGAAGGATTCACCTGAACCTTTCTTAGAAGCGATTGGATGTCACTTCGCGTTATTCTTTGGGGCAGGTATTGCTCGGGACCCACTTCGCCGTCGATGAGAGCTGCAGAGAGAATGTACGGAAGGCTATGGTCTGCTTCTTCTTTTGTAGAAACTAGCTTCTTTTCGCCCTCTTCTCCTCCCCCGATTATTTTAAAAGCAACATCGAAAATTTGCACTTCGATCGAATCTACATCTTCAGCTCTTACACCATCCAGAGTTCTTAGAGAAAGCATACAGTCAATTGCAGATTGTGAATGGACCTCGGCATTGTACTTCTTAAGTATGGTTCGGTTAACTGCCTCAAGGCTTTCTTTGCTCCAATCAATCTCGAATCGCCCTGCTATAGCATCCATAAACCCTTTGTTGCCTTCGAAAACTTCAAGCGGACCCGTTATTCCCTCACTGGCTAAGAAAACCGCGTGCAATGCACAAAAAGACATGAATGGATAAGCCAGCCCCTTCCAATTAGAGAGCCTACCAGTGCGGGTTACACGAAGGGCATTTAACGAGGTCCCGCTGATTGCAATTGCATTAGCAGTTTTCTCGATGTCAAGTCCGAGCGCCTTGGAGGACCCGGCAGCGACAGCATAAGCTCCTTGTGTAACATGGTCAAAACCATGATCTCTCACGGGCGCAACCTCGCTTAGCCGACACTGGACTTGATACGCCAACGCCAAAGAAACTAAAAATTCCTTGCCTGAAGCATCGGCAAATTCTGAAGCGGCAAGCACAGATGCCACGTTATCGCTTGGGTGACAAGTCTCACCTTTAGAAAGAAAACTATCATTAAAATCCAAGTATCTAACCAAAGCTCCATTAAAAAATGCAGTCCTATCCGGCGCGTTTTTTCCTCCACCGATCAAAGTACAAAGAGGCAAACCTCCAAATGCGCTCTCAAGCTTGCCCACTAACTTCATTGGTTGGCCCGACAACGCACCAATAGCACAGCCTAACGCATCAAGAACCCTGATTTTGAGCTGATCCACTGTTTGCACTGAGAGATCCTCAAAAGAGGAAGCTACCACAAACTTTGCCAGTTCTTCAGAACAAGTCAATCAAACCAATTCCTGTAGCGTTTTACTGTTTTTATTTGATTGTCAACTCTTAAAATCTATCGCTTCTTTCCAACTAATATTTGATTGTAATAAACACTTATGAGTTTGTTAATCCAAACCCGTGGGTGACGTAATCTTTTACAAAATACACGTAGAATAAAAAAAATTTCAGAGCTGCAAAAAAGCTTGGTCAGAGCTTAACTATCTGCGCGTGGGGCACACCCTCTATTTTTAGAACTGCATCAGGGTGTACATAACCTTTAGCTATTGCTTCCTCCACACAAGTCTTGCCAACAAGGTTCACTATCGTAGAGTTACTAATCATACCCATAGCTTCATCGACAGTGGCTTTTCTTCCATTGTAAAATTCCTCTTTTATTCGAAAGACTATTTTGCCTTCTCTTAACGTTTTGCCGAGCAATTCACAGTCGCAGACCGCTAATAGCACGTTTCCGCCGACTTTTTGGAGGTTAACGTAGACTTGCAATTTTTTCCTCTCAAAGCTGTTTTATCGATGATTTTGCGCCGCAGGCATTACATACTAAGAAAGACAGGCGTTTTTCTTTAACAATTCTGGTATCGGGACGCTTGCATACAGGGCAAACAACATAACTTTCCAAATAGCGCTGCAGCAAACGTTCGAAACTGTCGCTCCTGAATTTTCCTTGAAAAATGGCTCTTGAATCTTGAAATGTCGCGGCAGTTGCCATTTCACGAGTTAGATATTTCAGAATATGCTGTGGATCGCGATCTAAAGCGCTTGCCACATCTTTAAAATTGGAAATAGTCGTTCGCATACCTGCTGTGTTAACATAAAGTTTTGGTAACTCTAAACGCTCACGCTTAGCTGAAACTTCCGGCATCTGAGCGCACGCTTTCTTTAGCAAATCATCATAATTGAAGGACATTTTACATCTCACCCACTACTGTGCTTAGCAGATATTTAAAAATTCCAATGATAAAGTTAAGTATTACATATAAGTCTCATTAGTCTCAACAGAAAATCGTTATAAATGTTGGTGTAACATTGAATGTAGCCTTAACGGCGAGAGGGGCTATCGGTTAACATGGCAAATCAAGAAAAAACAAGCCAAATAGACGACATCATAACGCACATTCAAAACCTTAGGAAACAGGGCGAAGAGTCAGACGTCAAAGTCAAAACGCTCATAGAAAAAAGAAACCAGTTAAACGACCAAGTCAAAAAAATTCTGCTAGAAATCAACGCGATAAAAACCGAGAGAGACACCTTAAACGAGCAGGTTAAAACGCTCAAACAGCAACGCGATGAGGTTAGAGTTAGCGTTACTCCTATCAACGAGGAAATAAATGGTGTTAGGAACAAAATCGATGAGCTTAAAAAGAAGCTTCCTCGGGAAAGACAGCAGGATCTTAAGAAAGAGCTTGAAGCCATCGAATGGAAAATCCAGACTACCTCTCTTGACCTGCAAGAGGAAAAAAGGCTAATCGGTAACGTCAAAGAGCTCGAGATACTGCTTAGTGGCTACAAAAAAATTGAGACGCAAAACAAAAAAATTAGGGGTCTCTTAGAAAAACGCAAAGTCTTTGAAGTCCAAGCAAACGCTCTTCATACAGAATTGACAAACACCGCGAAGAAAAGCCAAGATTTACACGCCAACATGATGGAAAAACTCAATGCTATGAAATCTATTAAAGGCGAAGCCGATGCTGTCCACCAAGAGTACATAAAAACAAAGGACGGAATTGTGCCTCTGTATGTTCAAATCGGCGAGCTTGTTGGTCAAATGAGGGCTTTGAAGGCTGAACGAAAACAGGAGAATGAAGTCCGAAAGCTGGCTGCCATGCAGGCGATGAAGGAACAGCATGAATCAATGAAGGAGAGGCGCCAATTTGATAACGAAAGGCAGAACGCTTTGAAGGAAAAACAGCAAGCAATAAAGGAAAAGCTTGGGGCTCAGGCGAGAGATAAGCTTCAGAAAGGCGAAAAAATAAGTTGGGACGAGTTCCAACTCTCCATGAGCGACGAAGATGAAGAATCTGAAAAACAAAAAGGCTAAATCTCAAAAAAGGTACACGATTGGCATTCGATAATTTCAACAAATAATTTAAGACTTAAAAGATAGATTCTGTAGGCGATAGATTAAAGTTAAGTGGCAAATAATAGGGAATAGAGATTTAGAATGGCGAAAAAGGAAACGCGGGAAGCAACGCAAAAGCGTATCCTAATTTTATGTGTCGACAGAGACGGGGATTTGGAAGTAAAGGCCGGGGTTAAAACGCCTCTGCTTGGAAGAACCGCGAATCTAGATGGCGCAGTTTCGTTAGCGTTGAAAGATCCTGAAGAACCAGACGCCAACGCCATGTTTGAAGCAGTAAGACTTTACGATAGGCTTCAAAACGAAAAGACACCGTCTGAAATTTTTGAGGTCGCCACCATTTCAGGCAACGAGTTAAGCGGCGTTAGCGCAGACAGGAAATTGGTTGCTGAGTTAAATAACCTATTAGATACTTTTAACGCAAACGAGGTAATTCTGGTTTCAGACGGCTACTCTGATGAAGCAGTGCTACCTCTAGTTGAATCCAGAGTTCCAGTTTCATCCGTGCGGCGTATAGTAATTAAGCACAGTGAATCAATCGAGGAAACAGCTGCACTATTTAGCAAATACATCAAGTTGCTGGTTGAGAATCCAAGGTACGCCCGTTTAGCGTTAGGATTACCTGGGCTCTTAGTGTTTATTTTCGGTATCCTTTGGGCAATTAACAACTTTGTTTATCCCGGAGCCATTTACTACTATGGAATTGCAATTGTAATTGTCTTGGGCGGTTACTTGCTGATGAAGGGCTTCGGCGTTGACAGATCCGCTAAAGACCTCTATAAATGGGCAAAAGAATATCAGCCGCCGCCGCTACCGGTGCAAATATCCAATTATACCGTGTACGCTGGCATCTTATGCGTAGCCGTCAGCATTTACCTGGGAATTGTATACGTTAGCACAAATGCTGCCCCATTTCCCACTGGCTTATCTGCATGGGTAAGTTTTTCACCGAAAATCGCGGGCTGCTTCATTAAAGGTATAGAAGACCTGCTAATAACCGGCATAATCGTTATTCTTTTCGGTAGATGCGTCCGCTTATATTTTGAAAAAGACGCAAAACTGCTACGCAACATCGCTTTGATAATTACAGTGGGCTGGGCGTGGTTGATTCTTGATAATACAGCAGCTGTTATCCTTGATATTTACAAATCCACCATATCAAAAACACCGATAAATGTGTTGAGCGGTCCTTACCCCAATTTTATCTTCACCATAATTGTTGGGATTTTAATTGGCGTTGCTTCCATTTTGTTGATTTTTATTGTTAACAGATCAAACAAGGACTTCTTCCAAAAACAAGACAAGACCCAAGAAAAAACGTCTGAGGACTTTTCTTAAGTTTGGGACAACGTTTAATTGACGCTACCAAGCTTCTTAAAGGTAAACTTTCATTTGTGAAAAGTGAAAGGTTGAGATAAGAGGCCCCGTTTAATGCTTAAAAAAATGCTTTCTTATATTGGCGCTTATAAGATCTATGAGAAGTGGCTTTGGCAGCAGACAAAAAACGGGGTGAAACCTGAACACGTAGCCATTATTTTAGATGGAAACAGGCGGTGGGCAAATGAGCAGGACACCCATCCTTTTCTGCAGGACAAATGGGGTCATAAAAATGGAGCGGACACCGTTGAGCAGCTGCTAGACTGGACACATTTTCTCGGTGTGAAGTACGTTACGCTCTATACGTTTTCAACAGAGAATTTTTCTAGGCGCAACGATGAGGTAGCGAAAATTATGCAGATTGCAGAGGAGAGGTTTCGCAAACTGTTAAAAGATGAGCGTGTACACCGCTACAAAGTACACGTAAAAGTAATTGGTAGAGTTAATCTTCTGCCTCAAAGTTTACAGCAAGCCATCGCTGAAGTGGAGAAGGCGACAGCCGAATATGACTGTTACTTCTGGAACTTCGCGTTTGCTTACGGTGGTAGAGCAGAAATTGTAGATGCAGCCAAAACCATCGCGGGGAAAGTTAAAAGCGGCGAATTGGACGTTGACGACGTGACGGAGAGTACCTTTGAAAAATACCTTTACACTGCACATATGGACAAACAGGACCCAGACATGATAATACGGACCTCTGGTGAAGAACGCTTAAGCGGTTTTTTGCTTTGGCAAGCTGCCTACAGCGAGCTTCTGTTTTTGGATGTTTACTGGCCAGACTTCCGTTTAATCGATTTGCTACGAGCCATAAGGACCTTCCAACTTCGAAAACGCCGTTTTGGCGCGTAAAGCTGCTTTTGGGTTTAACTGAATTCTTAAGGTATTTTTAGTTGACAAAAATGGCAGTAGCATCTGGTTTGCTTTATCTGGTTTTACCTTCTTTCTTCTCGGTTCTAATCAAATAAGCAAATTAGCGGTCCAAATGGCAATCAGCCAAACAAGGAAAGTTTAAACACTATTTCCATAGTTAGGAAGCCTTGCATTTACAAGTAAAATTAAAATAAAGGCATCCGTGTTGTCACTGCCTACAACGCTGCTTCCGGCTAGAGGAAAAAAACATGAACGACAAAATTGAACATGCAACAATCCCCCGAACAATGTCTACTCAGCACCCTGACAACGCCAACATCCCCGAGTGGAGCCAAGAGGAAATCATCAACGGCAACACCGAAGTCTACGAGGCCTATTACGCTTACAGCACACTGGGTTGCCAAGAAGTTATGTGGGACAGCGAAGGCAAAGACACGGATACCCGTGTTGTCCGCAAACTGCTCCAGAAACACTGGGACTATTTTTCAGCCCACACCATTGGCGAAGACATCTTTTTAACCTACAGAATACCCAACCCCAAAATTGAAGGTCCGGAGCGAAAATTCTTTGTCGAAACTCTCCAAAACATTCCAGTTGCCCATGACGTTGCTTCTCTAGTTTATCGCAGAGATGTTATCCCAATTTTTGAGGTCATTTTGCCCTTCACTACCGAAGCGCAGGAACTCATAATGCTGCTTAACTACTACAAAAAAGCCATAATCGGCCATGAAGACGTCGCCCTCTATGAATCCATAACAACCAAGGATTGGATAGGCAGCTTCAACCCTAAAACAATCAAGGTCATCCCTCTTGTGGAAGATTTCAACAGCATCGTAAACGTGGACAAGATTGTTCGCCCCTATCTGCAAGCTGTCAAGCCCCGCCAGCAGAGAGTTTTCATTGCAAGATCCGACCCTGCCCTAAACTATGGGCTTATCTGCGCTGTCATACTGTCGAAAATTGCTCTTAGCAAGCTGAAGCAGCTAGAAAAACAGCAAGATACTTTGATATACCCAATTTTGGGTGTGGGGTCAAAACCGTTTCGGGGACATCTCTCGCCCGAAAACATCGATAACTTCCTTGAGGAATATAAGGGCTTATCAACGGTAACGGTTCAGTCCGCTTTCAGATACGATTATCCCACCGCTCAGGTGAAAGAAGGGGTGGAAACCCTCAACCAGCGTTTGCCAAACGGGGACCCAGAAACAATAGAGCTCGAGGAAGAAAAAGCGCTTATGAGCTTACTTGCGAAATGCCGACTGGAATACGAGAGCCAAATTGAGTTGTTGGCACCCTTCATAAACAGCGTCTCCGCCTACGTACCTCCGAGAAGAGCGCGAAAACTGCACATTGGCTTGTTTGGCTACAGCAGATGTGTTGCAGGCGTATGCTTGCCTCGGGCAATCTCTTTTGCCGCTTCACTCTACAGTGTGGGGTTGCCTCCTGAATTTATTGGGCTAAGGGCGTTAAACCAGCTAAACGATGTGGAATGGGCAGCTCTAAAGAAGCATTATTTGAAGATGCAATCTGATCTCAAACTGGTCGGCGCGTATGTTTCCCGGCAAAACATCGATATGCTTCTTGAAATGAACAGCCAAACTGCCAAACGAGCCAACATGAACCGAGAAACAGTCCAGAAAGCCCTTGAAAACACCTTAGAAGACTGGAAAGCCGTTGAGGAAAAACTTGATCTAAAACTTGGACCAAAAACTCTCTCGGAACGCAAACACGAAAACTTTACAAACAACTTTTTGCTCAGCTACCTGCAGAAAGAAGACGCCGAAGCAAAAAGAGCCCTGCTTGAATCAGCCAAAATCCGCAAATGTCTGGGCTAAGCCGGATTTGCATTCTTCCACCTTCATATTCAGGATGCAGACAAAAAATACAACGCCTTCTTTATCGAACATGGGTTATCCTAAAAAGCCTGTTTTTAGGCTATTTTACAGACCCACCAGCAGAACGGCAATTATTCCAGATAAAAATACGCCATCAAAGGTGCCTGCCCCGCCTATGCTTGCCACTGGTGCTCCCAGTTTTGGAATTTTTCGAAGGTTCAGCAGATCTGCTCCTATGAGCGTACCCAATGTGCCCGCCACGTAGGCAATTGTTTTAGGTTGAGTTGGCAAAAGAATAAAGGCAGCCACTGCTGCAGCTATGGGTGGGATAAAGGCTGGGGTGGCGATGCCTACGCCTTTTACGGGTCTTGCAACGGCGTGGGTCACCAATGCAACAGTTAAGACGCCTACGAGGCTGAGGATAACCGTTGAGGATGAGGCTCGGCTAAGCAGGTAAATGCTTACTGCAGTCGGTATCAAGGCGCCGCCAACGTTAACCGCTACTGTAGTGATGGTTTCTCCATACTCAACTTGTGGAATGCGGTAGTTACTCCGAACCAAGTGGCGAATTGGTCGCGTATCATGGGAATTTTGGTTTTTAGTTTGAAAACGGGACTGTTAATGAAACTGCCTACAAGGCACCCAACTAAAATAAGCAAGATAAAAAACGGAGTAACCCCAACTCCCTCGAATGCGATGCTGACCGCGCCCACAAAAACCAAAGCAAGAACAGCCAAAAGCACAAACAGTAAAACAGCAAAGACCAGAAAGCTGTGGTGAAAATAAATGGTTTTTCTACTCATGCCGTCTCATCCTTTTTAAAAGTGTGAACACGACTTCTTATTTTTTTGCAGGTACAGTGGCTAAGTGCATTGGTATCTAAGCAGGTTTGTGGTTGAGAGCACACAGTCGCAACATCTTAAGCGTTCAGTTACTTGTAATTAAAATAAAGCTGTCAACTTTTGTTGAGGAATAAATGTGGCTTTCAAAAACGTTGTTTTTCCTTCTAGACTAATAGTTGTTTTAGGAGTGGTCCTTTTCATAATTGGACTACTTGTGGTTCTGCGTGAGACCCCCTTTTTTTCTGGGGTTTCACAGCTTGTTCCTGATGCACAGATCGCTTTGGTAATCGGCGCAGTCGCGGCGTCTCTTGGTCAAACCTTGCTGGTTTTCGGCATTGTGAAGGCAAATTCAGACAAGCTTCTAAGAGGGCTTCGATTTGAGCGACAGTTAACTATGACTGCGGTTGCTAGAAACATGGATCAAATGCATTTAACCATGCAGGACGAGCGACAAACAGTTCTGGCGAGCTACCAACAGACAATGACCAAGCTTGACCGCATTGTTGCAAACCAAAAAGAACTACCCAGCGATGGTCAGACGAAGGAGTTGTCGGCCTGTAAGTTCTGCGGTACCAAAATGGAGAAAAACGCTTTTTGCCCACAATGCGGCAAAGCCGACTTCTGACAAAACATTAAGCAAGGGATATCTCTTTTCGTTGCAGTTCATGCAACCCAAATTGGGTAAGAGCCCAATTGTTTTTTGAGTCTTGTTTTATTGCGTTACGGAGTGGTACCAGCTGATGATGTATTCTGGCAGGTTCAGTCCCCTTTGCCCAAGTCGCTCCGCCAGTTTAACTGGCACAGGACTTAGCACGAAGGCTGCTCGGGTGTAGAAGCGTCTTGGAGTAAGAGGCTTTGCTTCTTCGGGCAAGATGATTTTGAGGTCTGCTTTTTTTGCCAAGGTTGAGTCTGCCGAAGTTGTTACTGCAAAGACGGTTCCCGCGAACTTTTTGATTACATCGGCCCAAATGATGACTGGTCGCGTTTCGCCAGAGTACGATAGCAGAATTTCTAAATCGCCCGCGCGTGGGTGCGGAGTGTTTACGCCTCTTGTAATGTAAACGTTGTCTCCAAGGAAACTTTTAATGTGGAAAAGCCGTACACCAGTCATTTTGGCAATTTCGTTTGCGGTGCCTTTCCCTCCTAGAAACACGTTTGTGCGTTTTTCCAGCAGATCAACAAGCGCCGTGTACGTATCAGAATTAACGTTACAGTCGATCATGTCGCCGATTTTCTCAAACTCTTCAAGGCAAAATTCAAAAACATCATCAACTTCCAAGTTGCGGAAGATAGCTTCAATCATGCTGTTCAAAAGCTCAAGGGTACCTAACTCGAAAATGTCCCCCATCATGCCTGTTTCGCTGTACTCTGTGCCTGGTTTGGATTTTCCTCGCCCCTTAAGCTCAACCACGTTCCCGTACTTGCTCACTATTTCGCCCAGCGGCGACTCAACAGCGGATGTGAATAGCCCCATAGAAAACTTGTTTGATTTTTTCTCTTCAATGTACTGAGCTAAGTCTTGAGCCATAACCAACGGGTCATCACTGTAGCCGCTACCCGAATTTATCAAAAGCAATGTTTTCTTGTAGCGACGAGCAAGGTCAGCTGCTGCATCATACATGCTTTTTCCCGGAAATCCCGGGTCGTCAGGCGTCAAAACCACTTTGTTTCGCCAGCCTGCCTGGCTTAACGCAATCTGGCTCAACGCAGCATTTAGGGAATAGAGGGATCTTCCTGATCCGCCGCAGATTACGCAGTCAGCAGCTTTCAACTCCTCAAAAAGAGGTGAAAGTTCACGTTTTTTTATGCTGAGAATATTCTCCTGTATTTTGTTAACATAACCGATGCTGCTGATTTTACTCTTCAAACCCCGGCACCCAGACCACACTCATTTAACTTTTTACTATATTATCCTTGCGCCTGCACGACGACAAAAACGCCAACTATCCACTCAACAGATAAGTTGGGTATACTGCAGGCTATTTGTCTAATTGACAAAAACAATTGACGCTCCTTTAGATTGGATTTAAGTTAACTGAGTGTTTGCGTTTTTGGCTTGTTTTGTGTCCAACGCTTATTTTTTGAGCGGGTTACATATTATAGTTCATGTTTGGGTTTATAGCGGGCGTACCGCGAAGGATTAAGAACATTTTCTCAAAATTCAGGAAGTACTTCACAAAACCTCAATTTCAAAACTTCTGCAGAACCGAACTAGGCATGATGGTTGCAGGCCACGGAGAACATGACGTCAAAAGCGTAAACGAACTCTTCATCGACAGAAAAAACCAAAGCAGCCTCAACCGATTCATAACCGACCCCAAATGGAACATCAAAGCCGTAGCCAACCAAGCCAAAACCATGCTTCTAAGCGAAGCAAACCTGGACACTTCATTTGAGTACAAGATCATCGATGACACCGTATGCCGCAAGTACAGCCNNCAGTGTTGAGCCACGACTACGTAACATCCCTATACGTCAACAACGCCCTCGCAGTTCCCGATGGCTTGAAGCTGTATGGCAACCAGAAGAAATGCCAAGAGAAAGGAATCGAGTTTAAAACACGGCTGCAGTTAGCCTGTGACATTATCGATGAGCACAAGGCTCTGGCGAAGAAGACGATTTGGCTGTGGGATTCCTGGTTTACCTGCCAGGAGATGGCGTCAAAATGCAAAGCATACGGATACAGTTGGGTAGGAGAGATTAAGAGCAACAGAATTGTGTTTTACGAGAATAAAAGGTACCGCTTAGACGAGCTCTTTGACAAGATTCGGTTAGAGGGCGGTTTCTTTGACGTCATGGTGAAGGGTGAGCTTTATCAAGCCTTTAAGGCGGATGTGTTTATGCCTAAAATGGGTTATTTCTCAATAGTGATGGATGTTAAGGTAGGCACCAAGGATGTTCATTTTTTGTGCACTGATTTGAT
>PLSP01000097.1:95450-96843 GCA_003165195.1 Candidatus Bathyarchaeota archaeon
TAACGTGAAAACGCAAACAGTCAGTTAGGTTGCATTTTTGATTTAGCGTTTTATTCAGGTATTCGTTTAGGGGTTGGTTTAAATTATTACACATGTAATTTTCTTCTGAAAATCGTTTTATCGATTAAACACCTTGAAGAGAATGGGACTTGAACCCGTAAAAACGGTGGAGACCTTACCCGTATTCTGCTAAGCGCAATAAACGGTTAAATTTTAGGCTTTCTTTGTGACTTTTTGGTATGGTTAACCGTGTTAAGTGTATGTTGCATATAGAACATCCCTTTTTTTTCAAATCGTAGAGAACAATCAATGACTGATTGTGAAATTACTACTTTCTCATACGTCTCAAAATTTTGTTACTCGAATAGATACCTCGTTCTTCTCTAAACCAAAAATTCTTTGAGGATAATCTAATTCAAGAGAGAAAATCATTTGAACTGTTCATATACCGAGTTGTAATTAAGGAAATAATTATATTCCTGATTTTGATATGATAGAATGGTGATCTATTTTGGTGAGTTTTGATAAGCTTTCAGGGAAGTTTGTTATTTGTGCTGGCGGTTTTGATCTAGGTGCGGTAAATGGGGTAGAAATTGACACAAACACTTGGCAAGTTACCCATTTACATGTGAAGTTGTCAAAACAAGCATCTGAGGACCTTGGATTCCAAAAAAGATTTAGAAGCTCAACTGTATGCCTGCCCACATCATTAGTTTCTAAAATTGGAGACAATGTATTGTTAAACAAATGTCTTGATGAATTAACCCAACACCCAGAAATTTCAGAATGCAACGAATGATACATCCTTTCACCTAAAATGCTAATGCCGCACGCAATTCCTAATCTAAAGGGGCTTTGCAATAACTGCTGCGCATAAGCAATAGCCCATTCGTCAAGATGACTTCTTGGTCGCAAATCTAAAATCAAGTTTTAGTTTTAGGATATGCTTTTTGGAGAACTTTATCTAAAATACTTATCAAATTTTTCAGAACCGGACTCTACGCCCTTGGGCAATTTTCAAGGATCCTTAATGTTTTTTCCGTCAATTATTGCAAACTCGTTTATTGTGAAAGCAAAGATGACGTAAAATGGAGAATAACTTGAGTTAGATACGAGAGTAATTTATCCTCATTTATCGCTTTATGTGGTTTTAGTAGGGGATTGCTGCTTGGTTTCGTGTTTCCTCTACTATGGGTAGCACCTGTTTTAGTTCTTTAAAGTATTTCAGAACGGTTATTCCACGTTGTGTAACAGCGTAAACTAAACGTTGTTTCTTTACGGTGCGTTCTTCCACTAAGCCTTGTTTTATGAGGAAGTCAAGGTACTCCTTTAGGATGCTGCAGTTAACGTTTGCTTTGTACATTACGTGTGTTAGCTTTAGTGGTCCTCTGTG
>PLSP01000132.1 GCA_003165195.1 Candidatus Bathyarchaeota archaeon
ATTGCCATCGCACTATTTTTGGTATTTGGAAGCGGTTTTGATTTTGCAGCTGAACCTTAAATGTTACTTTTTGGGTTAAAGGCAAACGATCGCCCCCACGTACCTTTTTTGTTTCACACTTTTTTATTCTTTTCTGTACATTTCTAACCTTTTTTAACCTTTTCTCTACTTTTCCATACTTTTCTGTTCTTTTCCAACCTTTTTAATACTTTTTAATACGCAACCTGCAAACGCAGCAAACCCGAAATCAAAAAAGCAACCCAAAACACAAAGAAAAAAACTCGCCCAAAAAAACCGTCCACAACTGCTCGCACAAGAAGAACCGCGCACCCAGAAAACAAAAAGATGAGAATTAACCCAGGAAACCTGCGAAGTGCTAAGAAAATATATTCAGGCGACACTTGTTATCGGTCTATTTAGCGATTGCCCTTTTTAAGGTGTTGCATTAGGCAATCAGAAATTTAGTTTTGATGATTTCTTATTTTATAGACAACTTTATCTGTTTTAGCATTGTTAGTCTCGATTGTTGATGCCGATGCTAATTGAAACCTTCTCTGTAGGCATGTTATCAACAAACTGTTATGTAGCCAACGACCACCAAACCAGACAAGCAATAATAATTGACCCTGGATTAGAAACTGAGTCCGAAGCAGAGCAAATCTACAGTTATATCGCAGACGCCGAGTTGACGGTAAAGTTTACCGTAAACACCCATGGCCACGAGGACCACGTTGTGGGAAACGCAATGCTTCAGGAACGTTTCAAAGTGCCCATTTGCATTCACCGCCTAGACGCGGCATACATTGAACCGCAAAAAAAACCCCAGTTTCCAGCCACCATCATTCTTGAGGAAGGCAGCCCAATCCAGTTTGGAAACGAAACACTAAAGGTTATGCATACGCCGGGACATACTCCTGGAAGCATCTGTCTCCTTGGAGAAAAACTCATCTTCACTGGCGACACATTATTTGCAGGAGGAATTGGGCGAACCGATTTTCCAGGAGGCTCAGGTAAAGCGATGCAAGCGTCTTTAGAGAAACTGATGAATTTGCCTGATAACTTTCTAATTTACCCAGGGCATGGGCCATCGTCTATTATGGGTGAAGAAAAAAGAGTTAACCCATTCTTAAACAGCAACGCAACCGTTTAAGCTGAGTTCTGTTGTTGGTCTAGTTCTTGCAATGCGTGTAAACGTTTGACTATGTTTGGGTGAGTTGAGAAGACCTCGACAAATTTGTCGGTTTTTGAAGGTCTTTGTGCTAGAGTTTCTCTAAGTAAAGCTTGTTTGTCGATTCCGTTTGCGTGAAGGTCTGCGCTGTCTGCGGTTGCATGGTCAGGGTCAGTGATGAATAGTGCCCTAAATGAGGTGTTGCCTTTCTGCCCGTTTTTCCTTGGTTTCATGTTGCGTCTGCTTTCTTCAACAATTGTTACTAGACCTGTGGAAAGTTTCATGGCACCGTTTTCAACGATTGATGCGCTATGTCTATCGGCATAGTACTCGCGGAGCCTGCTTAAGTACAATGTAAATAGGGTTAGTACCCAGCTAAAAGCCATAAAGGCTAAGCCGATTAATGCGTTGTAGCCGCCGCTGTTCTTGTTGTTGCTTCCCCCGCCAAAGATTCCTGAGCCTGAAAGCATAAGCGAGTAACCTATATAGAAGAATAAAGAAGGTAAGAAGGAAACTAGCATCATTGCTTGGACGTCTCGGTGTTTTAAGTGGCCTAGTTCGTGTCCTAGTACTGCTTCAATTTCCCCTGGATCTAGAGATTTGAGGAGTCCTGCGGTTACTGCAACTCGGGTGCCTGATATTGGTGACCCATAAGCGAAGGCGTTCGGGATTGGAATCTGTGCAAGCATGAGTCTCGGTGCGGATATGCCGCTTTTTTTGCTGAGTGATTCAACAGTCTGGTGCAGTTCAGGGTTTTCGGTTTGTTTGAGTTCCCTAGCCTTGTACATCCAGCCGATAAGATAGGGAGCAAATAGCCACTGGGCGACGTTTATTACTACAACGAGAAGCCCTATTGTGATTAAGCTAAAATAGCCCACAAGGAATAAAACCGCGGTTATCACAAGTGTGGATAAACCAATGATTATGGCTAATGTTCCAGCCATTGAGAGTCTAAGCTTCCAAGCGTTCATTTAATGGTCCCTGATGATTCTAGGTGATTTTCCATGGACGCTTATAACTTTTATGCGCCTAAGATCAATATAATCCTTGAATCTGACTCACCTGCGCTGCGCAACCAAGATAAGCCTGTTAGAGCCAAAACTGAATTTTTGCCTCTCATAATCACCGAGGACATCGTAAACCTCAAAACCAGCTTTTTCCAGTAGCCCTCGCAACTGATCAAGGGCATAAAGGCGCACAACATGGTGGAAAACCCTGATTTGCCCATCAGATTTATAACGTATCACCCACTCGTCACGCAGCTCCCCGCCGTCACCGACTACCGAGCGTTCTTGGAGAAGAAAGAAACTTGGATATTCCCTCCACTTGGGTTGGCTTTTAGCTTTGTGTTTTTCAATTAAGTGCTCACGGTTGAAGACATCGACAACCAAAACGCCGTTGATTCCAAGCGCCAATCTGACGCCTTTGAGGCTTTTTGAGTCATCCTCCTCCGAGGGCAAATACCCAAAACTCGTATCCAAACTCACCGCGGCGGCGAAAGCCCCCGTTTTGAAGGGCAAAAACCGCATGTCTGCCCGCACCAAATCCGCGTTTTTCCAGCGGCTCTTGGCTATGGCTAAAAGATGCGGTGAAATGTCTAAGCCAACCAGGCTGTAACCCTCCTCTGCGAGGGGAATGAGGTGTCGCCCTGTTCCACAGGCAAGGTCCAAAATCAAACCTTGAGGGTCCACGGTGTTTTTGATGAATTGCACTTGCTTATCGGTCGGGCTTTGATCGGCTATTTCTGCCCAGTACTTTCCCATATCATCGAAAACGTTCATGAAGTCTTTTTCGCCCAACAAATAATGTTGACGCCGCACCTAAAAGATTATGATCGCAGCAAAATTATTAGTTGTTAGTAAGATCATGTTTTGGTCTGGCATCGCTTGAGGGTTGGCAGCGATTAAGTAGTGCGTAAAGTTTACTTTGCAGGTTATCAAGAAACCTTTACGAGATCATTTCTTCAAATTGATGGGTTCTTTGTTTTTCGAGCCGCTTAAATACCCATCCATCTTACAGTCTAAAGGACTGGAGTCTCTAGGCTTTGAGCGAAAAGCATGATTGGCAACACATCTATATGCTTCTAAAACTCGCCGAAATGGGCGCCTACAGGCGAACCGCCAAAATCTCAACCGAGTACTTAGCTGGAAAACTCCGCATTTCCCAGCAAACCGCATCCCGCTACCTAATCGAGCTTGAACGCAAAGGCTGGATTGTACGCAACATCACTCCCGAAGGCAGCCTAATCAAAATCGACGAGACAGGCAACAAAGAACTGCAGAAGCTTTACTCGGGCTTGAAGCTCTTGATGGAAAAGTCTTATCCACCCTCAGTGACGCTTGAAGGAACCGTATTCACGGGTCTTGGCGAGGGCGCATACTACATTTCCAAAGGGCCTTACTTCAAACAGTTTGCCGAAAAACTCGGTTTTGAACCTTACCCAGGCACTCTCAATGTAAAGTTGGTTTCGGACTATGATATTAAAACCCGCAGGGAAATCGAAGGATACCCAGCAGTAGAAGTCACAGGCTTCAAAGGCGAAGATCGCACCTTCGGATTGGTCAAGTGTTATCCTGCTGTTATTGATAACAAAGTTAAAGGCGCCCTCGTCACAGCGCTTCGGAGTCACTACGATGTTTCCGTGCTTGAAATTATCGCGCCCGTGTGTCTTCGTAAACATCTTAACCTAAAAGACGGCGTTAAAGTGAAAGTGGAAATTTTCATCCAGCAGTAAGCTAAAAAGGCATCATGACTGAAGCAGGGTTTCTTGGAGTGTACTGCTCGTGATACTTGTGCCTCGTACCAAGCAAGTACCCAAACAGAAGTCCGAAGCCTAAGCCGCCGATATGAGCAAGAAGATTCACTCCGGGACCGAACCCCGTGATCAAAAACAGAAAGATGGCGTAAACTAACGCGCCTAAAAGTGATTGCCTAATTGAACGTCTTGAATATACAACTATTGCTCCAAACAAGCCAAAGATTGCGCCTGAAGCCCCAACAGAAAGCAAGTTTGGCCCCCACGCCAAAGAAAGCAAATTGCCCGCTAATCCTGCACCCAGGTATGCTCCCAGATATTCGGGCAAGGAAAACATTTCTTCCCCTCTTAAACCGAATACAAGCAGAAAAAGCATGTTGCCTCCGATGTGCGCGATAGATGCATGTACAAACATCGAAGTAAAAAGTTGGTAGTACGCGCCTTGATAAAAGATGTTATAGTTAAATTGGTATATCGGAGGAATATTGTTGAAGTTTGTGCTTAGCCAGTTCCCGCCAACTATCGATGTGTAGATGTACACTGCAATGTTTATGGCGATTAGAATGTAGGTGGGCTTATACTTTACACAGTTAGCCATACTTAAGGACCAGTTTAATTGGCGAGTTTATCGATTATTTTCTGTTTAATCTTTGTTGAACTATCTAAACTATTCTCTTCAAACTTATCAATTCGCACCACAGCAACATGCACTTTATGCATACCGACGTAACTTTGCACTTGCTGTGCCAGCTCTTCCTGGTCATAGCCCAAAGCTATCACCTCAGGCTTGATGGAAGCGATAATTTCGCCTATGTCTAAAGTTTCGAATCCGAGCACGGCGCGGTCAACAACCCGCAAAGACTCAACAAGTGCAACCCGCTGCTCCTCAGACATAATAGGCTTTTTGCCCTTGGTCTTCTCCACCGTGCTGTCGCATGCAACAACTACCACAAGCCAAGCGTTTTCTCCCCCAGCCTTCTTGGCAGCCTCCAAAAACCTAACGTGTCCAAGATGAAGCAGGTCAAAAACGCCTGAAGCTAAGACAACTTTTCTTTTTCCATTTTTGTTGGCCATTCGAACTTCACAGCACCCAGTAACCTCAAAGCATCCAAGAGCCCTTCACAGTAAGCCACGGATGTTAAGCTGGTTTCAAGCTTGCCAGCAGACTTATAATACTTTGCATCCTCCAAATAATCGGCTGCCCAACTAAGAACTCGAGCCACATCTTCTTCTGAAACGCTGATTGCCACCTTTGTTAACTGCAGTTCCTTGAGCACCCTTTCGGCTGAAGCAATATATTTCGCTGTCAACGCTTCAATGCTCACTTGGAAAGCCTCCTAAACGCTTCTGGAGCACCGGCAAAAGCAATCAAAGAATCAACCTCCATAAAATGGAAATCTCCAGGAACAATCAGGCTATATGGCGGCTCACCAAAATCAAAGCCGGCCAGTTGCCCAGCGAAGTCAGCCTTCAAAGTGGGGTTGTCGCTTCCAGCCCTTGCAATGCCCACAGTTGGCGTTTCAGGTGTAAATATGCCTTTTCTGTTTTTCTCTTCTATCTTTAGCAACATTCCGACGGCTTGGTTTACGCTTAGGAACTGTTTCTCGGCGGCATTTAAGTCGAGCAGACACAGAGTGTGCAGGCCCAGTTGTTTGTTTTGGGCGATGACGTTATAGGGTGTTTCAGAGGAGTTCTCAGGGAACGGCACGGTGACTGTCTTGCCGAACTTGTAATTGTGCAGCCCTGAGAGGCTTACGATTACGGAGATTATGGAGATTCCATGGATAATACGCGTTTTTATTCCATGCTTTGCGGCGTCAACTCGAAGCGTTACATGGGTGGTGGCGATGAATGGATCTCCTGGCACAAGAAAAACCGTTTTGCCCGTTTTTGCGGCGTCTAATATTACTTTGCCGTTTTCCTCCTCTAGCATACGCCGAGTGACCATCTGCACTTTTCTGCCGCAGAGCTCCTCGAACCGTTGCAGGCTAAAGCTGGGCATGAGGCTAGTGTATGTTTCCATAAAGATGGCGTCGGCGGTTTTGGTTTCCTCCAGACCTTTAACGGTGATGCCACATTCATCGTTTAATCCTAATCCGACAAAGACAAGTTCATTCAATATTGATCCCTCGCAAAATATTGAGGGGTTAAAACAAGTTATTTCTCTTTAATTTCGCCGCTCTTAATTAGTTGGTTGTAGTAGCCGCGGCAGGTGTCCATTGAGAGACCGTGACGTTGGCAAAAGACGGCGAGCACCTTCTCAACTGGCTCAGTGGATTTTCGTTTTTGCACCATTTCTTTTAACTCTGTAAGGTGGTCTTTACTGTTTTGGGTCATCTTTTTTCACTGTTTACTATGTTTGCGTTTGTGAGATTCAAACCTTTTGTTGCGCCTCTTCAGGATGTTTTGGATGGAGTATCCAACCAAAGATTTATATTATTTACCCGAAAAAGAAACCGTGAGACCCTTAAAATCTTAGCCTTAGGACAAAAAAATGAAGCCTATTGAAAAACTCGTCAAAGACCAATTAAGAAACCTTAAGCCCTGCGTTCACGGCGGAGAAGTCCTTGATGCAGCATCCAAAAGCGGTCTTCTGCGAGAGCAAGTGTTGGATTTTAGTTCAAGTGTGAACCCGTTAGGTCCCTCAAAAAAAGCGTTGGAAGCGGCAAAGGCAGGGTTCAAAGAAATCCCCGCTTACCCCGACTCAGAATGCAATCAGCTAAGAGAAGCTATCGCCGCCCATTACACGTGCATAAATAAAAGAAATGTTGTCGTCGGTAACGGTTCAACCGAATTGATGTACCTGTTCGCTGAGGCTTTCATGAAAGAAGGAGAGAAAGCTGTTATGGCGGCACCTACGTTTGGCGAGTACGAGGGTGCGATTAGAAAAACTGGGCAAAAGACCCAGTTTGTAAAACTTGGCAACGACTTCAACATCGCAGAGGGTACTTTTATAAAGGAGATTGCGGATGCCAAACTGGTTTTTCTCTGCAACCCAAACAACCCAACAAGCCTTCTGATCCCCCAAGAAATCCTAACAAGCATTGTTGAACGCGCTTTGGAGCAGGACACCCTTGTTTTTCTTGACGAGGACTTCTTAGAATTCGTGGAAAACCAAAAATCTCTCTCACTAATTGGAAAAATTAAGAAATATCCCAATCTCTTCATTTTGCGTTCCTTCACAAAAATCTATGGCTTAACAGGCCTGCGAGTGGGCTACGGCGTAGCCAACCCGGAAATTATAGACGTGTTAATGTGCACAAAGATTCCTTGGAACGTAAACTGCTTGGCCCAGTCCGCCGCAGTTGCCGCCCTCAAAGACGAGGAGCACCTAAAAGTTACGTTGGAACTCATCAAGAAAGAGAAGGCGTGGCTTGCAGCAGAGTTTAGCAAGTTTAGGGATTTTAAGGTTTATCCGCCTGACGCAAACTTTTTCTTCATAGATATCCGCGAGACAGGCTTGAAAGCGGTGGAACTGACCAGCAGGCTTTTGCATCAAGGTATTCTGATTCGCGACTGTTCCTCCTTCAATGGTTTGGACCAGTATTTTGTTCGCATCGCGGTTAAGACCCATTCCGAGAACGCGCGATTGATTGACGCTTTGAAGCAGGCAGTGAAAAACTAGCTTGACTGGGTTTGGTTGCTAAGCCATGTTTTTCCTCGATGTCTCTCTCTTTGTTGACTCAGCACTCATTTTTGTTTTAGCTTTTCTTATAGACGCTATCTTTGGCGAATACCCCGATTGCATTCATCCAACAATAGGCATAGGCAAAATAATCATCTATCTGAAACCCAAACTAAAAAGCCCAAACCCAAAAATTGAGAAGGCAAATGGTGTATTTTTGGCTGTAATAATTATGCTTATAGTAGCCCTGCCTGTGTTTGTGCTGCTATTTTGGCTCCGCCTATGCTTGGGGCTATGGGGCCAAGTAGCCTACATAATAGTTGGCGCGATTTTGTTTAAGGCAACCTTCGCCGCAAAAGGCATGGGCAAATACACTAAGCCTATTTCTGCTGCGCTTAAGAAAAACGATTTAGCCGAGGCGCGCAAATGGCTGCCCTACATTGTTCGCCGTGACCCTAACAGCCTAGACGAAAAACACATACTCTCAGCAGCCGTCGAATCCATAGCGGAAAGCACCACTGACGGCATAACCGCCCCGTTCTTCTTTTTCGCCATCTTCGGAGTCCCCGGAGCTTTCGCTTACAGAGTCATCAATACACTCGACTCTATGGTTGGCTACAAAAACCCAGAGAACCGTAACATAGGCTGGTTCAGCGCAAAACTAGACACAATAACAAATTACATCCCTGCAAGGCTAACCGCCTACTTTATGGTTGCCGCCGCCTACCTCCTTCGCGAGAATTGGAGTGAATCCTGGCGCATTCTGCAGCGGGACAAAAGCAAAACTGCAAGCCCCAATGCGGGGTGGACGATTTCAGCCATGGCGGGAGCATTAGATACACAGCTAGAAAAGCAAGGTTACTATGCGTTGGGCGACGATCACGGAATAACGCCCGAGCACATCGACAGGTCACTACGAATAATGTGGATAACCGCCATCCTGTTTGGAGCAATTATTGTGTTCCCAGTTTTAGCTTTAAGAATCTATATTGTGTAGTCTTCTGAACTTTTACGCGAGTTTTCTTCGCCGCTTTCGATGGCTATGTAGCCTTTTTTGAAATAATTTCCACTGCTGTGAGGTTTAGGGCGAATTCGGTGTGTCGGCAGCTGTTTGATTGGCAGTAGTCGGTTTTGGACCCCAAAGCGATAAGTCTTATTGTGATGCTAAAATTTTGCAGTTTGTTTGCAGGAAAGCTGCAATTTTTGGGGTAGAGCGGTTTGAACTGAGGCTTTCTTGGGCAAGATTTGTTCAGAGAGGGTTATTTTAGGTTTTTTATTTTTGTTGCTTTGAAGTCCAGTTTGCAAACAACTCAACCAACTATGCAGACAAGCCACAATAACAATTATTTTCTTTTTTCCGTTTTTCGCCTTACCACTGAATTATTACAATTAGCTAAGTTTAACCTTGAAAATTAAATTGTTTTAGTCAATATCTTTATTTTTTGTTTTGTTGATTCTCAGAGCTTTGACCGCTCATAGCTGCTTTGCGATTGCAAATATAAAATAGTAATTTTTAACCGGTTTTAAGGATAAGTGTATCGCTTCCAGATCCGGTTATGGTTAGGCCTAGTTTCTTAGCAATTTTATAAGTCAAAGCTTGAATCGTTGGCCAAGGTCTTCCAACTTCATTAGCTAATAAACCAGGAGTACAAAAGTTCCCGGTTGTGAACCTGATTAAGGCATCCTCTATTTGCTTTTCCAAAAAGTCAAACTCCTTGAGCGCGTACACGCCGTTTATGCACTTTATAATACCTTTTTCTTGGAGAAAAGAACTAATTCTATAGAACGTTTTAAGGTTTACAGCAGCATTTTGGCAAAGCTCATCTCTGTTTTGAGGTTGTTTTTTCACCAAAGCCACTATTATTTTAGCATCAGAACTTAGTTCTTTTTTTCCAGCAAACCCTGGTTGAGTTAACTGTTTTCGCCCTGGTCTTGACATCTTTGTTCGTTGGCCTCAAGCTCAAAACTGAGAATTATCTGAATGCAATTTCTCAACTTTGAGACGGATATTTTGAATATTTTCTCAACGCACTTACTATTTAAGTCTATTTAGAAGCGAGGAAAAAAATGGATGTTTCAGGATAGGAAGAAAAGAGTTTGTTTCCATATTTTAGCGAAAGAGGTGTGTTCGTTCCATGAAAACCCAAAACATAGCCGGACGCGTTGATTTTTTGTCAGAGAAATTAAGAGACCCAACGTCTGGGAGCTTTGTGCATCTTGATTTTAATTCTTTTTCAGAGGCAGAGAAACAGCTCTTTCGAAAAGTAGATGAGGTTGCGGAAGAATTTCAGAAAACTGGTAATGAACAGCTATTACTGCAAAATGCCGACTTGATTATAAAAAACCTCGAGGTTCTCTTTAACCGTGTAACAGACCTATACTGCTATGTTGTCCCCCAAGCTATTGGATGTGGCACAAACCAAGAGCTAATAGAATATTTCTTCAAGCAGCATTTCCTCAATTTTGAAAAGGACCTCGCAGAATGCATGGCAAACTTGAGCAGGTGGTCTGAAAAAGACCGCGAAGAATTTCTTTGCGACCTAAAGAAACATGGACCCCTCTATTATCGGATACCAAGAGGTTTTTCTCAACTATGATTCCGGTTTTTCACCCATATGGAGATTTTAGACGAATATTTCTCAAGAATTTGACCGGACAATTTTTTCATAAAAACCGAATGCTTTGGAGACAAGAAGTATTTGGATAACATAGTTAGAAGATTAGAACTGTTAAAGCTTGAAGGATTAGGCTTTTCTCAAGCTGAGATAGTGAGGGAATTAAGTCAGAAAGCCGAATGCTCAGCACGTACAATCTACAGTGATTTTGAGACGAGGGCTAGCTGGCAACCCCTTATCCAGAGCGTTTTGAAGTCTGAGGACATTTTGATGAAGATTGTCAACCGGTATGAGCAGATTTACCGTCAAGCCAGCATTTGTCACTTAACAAGCGGGAGCGAACTGGTCAAGCTTGGCGCATTAAACATCATGCTCAAGGCAAACACATTGTTATTTCAAACCGTGGTGTTGCCTGAGATTACTAACCGATTACAAGTTTTAGAAAAGAGAGCCAATCAGGGAGTCTTTGTCCCATGAATCCTACAGCGTTAGGCAAACGTGTCGACGACTTATCCAAAAAGCTAACAGACGAACCAAACGATTTCATAGCCAGATACGACGATACCTCCTTCACTACAGCTGAACGCTACCTTCTCAGTAAAATAGATGAATTACGGGAAGAAAATAACGGCCATCCTTCCTCTGAAGCAATACAAGCTAACAAGGATTTAATTCTAAAAGCTAGCGAAATCCTCTTCAAATATACACTTGCCACGTTTAGGTATGGGCTACTTTGTTTCTTAGGCAATCCTGAAGATAAAGTTGACCTGGCTTATTATAACCTGCACTTCCACAAATTCATAGGCGCGTTACGAGACGACATTAAAAAGGCTCAAAATTTATCAAAAAATGATCGGGAAGACTTGGAAATTGATTTGGGAATAAGGCTAATGCAAGAATTATTTGGCCTAAAAATCGATTGCACTGATTCTTCACTAGAAAAAACCGAAGATTGTGAGGTTAATGAAAATGAGCACTATGACCCCTACTACCGAACTTGAAATATTCATTCCAGCACCAGAGCTTGTAAATGTGGATTTGCTCAATTTAGACAACTCCAATCCCAACAAGCTTGGCAAAAGAAAGTTTGAAGCATTAAAAAAGAGTATCCAGCGCTTCGGCTTTGTTGTTCCCATCATTACGAACAAGGATTTACTTGTGGCTGATGGTGAACACAGGCTTAAAGCTGCCCAAGCACTTGGATTAAAACAGGTTACCGTTGTTCGGCTACCTATCTCAGAGGTTGACAGACGCCTAATACGGCAGGTAATGAACAAACTGCGCGGCGAACACGACATACTGCTAGACGCTGAAGAATACTACCGCATCATCTGCGAGGACCAGCGGGATTTATTGAAGTCTCTACTCAATGAGACCGATCTCCGCATTGATAATCTGTTGAAGCTTCGAGAGTCACCGATTTTTAGCGACGAGGATTTGAAGCGCCTTGCACAGGGCTTTGAGTCTAAAGTGGAAAGCAACACTCTTGACGCTGCGTATGAACTCCCGGGTGAGATTTTGACGCTAAAATGTAATGTTGAGTTTTCCACAAAGGCTGAAGTGACACCAAGGACTTTGGCTGTTTGTGAAGCTTTTGGGTTGGGCGTTGATGAAGAAAAACGGTTTGTTGTTTACGACAATTTCTCGCTTGACTTCAGAAGAGGAGACCTGATCTATGTCACAGGGGATTCTGGAGGAGGCAAATCTTCCCTTTTGCATGCGTTCAAGAACTTTTTTGGCCAAGAAGCAATCACACTAGAGGATTTACAAGTTAACCCTGAAGAAACACTTATCGAAGGGGTCGGCAACGATGTTAAAGAAGCCATCGAAATTTTGAGTTTATGCGGGTTGAATGATGCCTTTTTGTTTCTACGAAAATATAAAGAACTTAGCGATGGCCAAAAATATCGTTATAGACTTGCAAAACTGGTTAATTGTAGAGAGAAGAACGTTTGGTTGGCCGATGAATTTTGCGCTTGCCTTGACCGCACAATGGCTAAAGTCGTTGCCTTTTCTTTGCAGAAGTTGGCTCGGAAATTGGGTAAAACGGTGGTTGTTGCCACCACACATGAGGATTTGCTTGAGGATTTTCAGCCAGATATTGCTGTTAGGAAAGGCTTTGAGGGCGAAGTAAGAGAGGATAGGCATACTTTTGAGCGTAAGCAATGCAGTCTTCTGTCGGAGGTACATTTAGAAAAGGGCAGCTTTGAGGACTATGAGAAGCTAAAGCGCTTCCATTATAGAAACACCAGCGAAAAAGGAAAAGGACATCTCAGAATACGAAGCTGCTTCAAACTTGTTTTCGGCGGCAACGTTATCGGCATCATAGTTTACTCTAACTCCTACCTTAACCTTAAACCAAGAAACATGACGTTTGGGGATCGCTACCTCTTCACGCCAGGCGATTTACACAAAGCCCGACTGATTAACGATGAAATCGCAAGGATAAGCCGAGTTATCATTCACCCCAAGTTTCGAGGGATTGGTTTAGGCGAGTACTTGGTGAAGCAGACTTTGTCTCTAGCTAACGCTAAAGTTGTTGAGGTCTTAGCAGTAATGGCCAAATACAACCCGTTCTTTGAAAGAGCCGGAATGGTCAGAGTAAACTACCACAAAGACGAAACAGCCATAGACAAAAAAATCAACACATTCCTAAAAGACCACAACTTTGACTTTCAACTAGCAAAGTCAAAAACGTACTGCAACCAATATTTCACACGCCTAAACGCTGAAAACAAACAAACTTTAGCTTGCTACCTAAAAGGATTTATTGAACAACCATTCATAAAAATAAAATTAGTTACCCCTGAATTACTAAGCAAAACAACACACCAAGAAGCCAACTACCTATACTGGATAAATCAAGACAACCTCTCGCCAACATCATTCTTTTAGCTGCTGTTTAGCCAAATAACCAAAGCTTTTGTTTTCTGGACCGAATAAGGTTCATCACTACATCGACCGCTCAATAACGTATAGCATTAGCAAATTAAGTCCCAATTCAAGAAATTCTATCTTTTACAGGAATTAGTTATTAAAACCGGATATTGCAACCCTATCCAAAAACCAAACCTCAGGAACTTGACAAGAGCTCTATTGTGCACTTATTTAACATCAGCTCCAAAAAAGAGTAGGCAAGCCCCACGCGGGATTACTACTCATAACAAAAGCAGCTACCAAGAGCAATTAATTACTCAAGAACTATACTAAAAGTACCAATATCGTTACTCTCGCAAACTTATTCCACAAAAACAACCACAAAAACTAACTCTTGAACAGCAAAAAGAAAAACAAAAACTAGACGAAAAAACCCGAAGCTTCAGCGGAGTACTCGACCAATGGGATACTCGTCAAGATCCTAAATATCGCAATGGTGGATCGACGAAGCTAGAAAATGGCAAGACATGATGCCAGAGGCAAAGGAGTTCTTGGACAAAGTTGGCAAATAAAGCCTCATACATGAACCAGCCAAAACAAAAACAAATCCATAATGAACATAGCATCATCGATTGCCGATAAAGGCAATGGGTTTGGGCAACAGTGTCTTTTAGCCAAAATTATTCGAAAATCAATTTTAAGAAGTCAAGTTTGCCCAAGTGTTTCTGGTCGTTCGAGTAAACTTCTGATATACCTAGGCGCATCATCAAAGCAAGGTTCACGCCATCATTGAAGTCAATTTGCTCCGCAGACATGTTGTTAGCCCCCATAAGCAAATCATCCCCACTGAAATCAATGACATCAAGAGTTTGATAAGACATTATCTTCTCAATTGTAGGCTTGATGTCTCCTTGCCTGCCCATAGCTTCTAGCACCCAAGCGACTTCACACAAAACCAATGTGGATGTTATGGCCGCTTCACCTTCTTCAATACGCGCAAGAATATTCTTAGCTGTTTTCCCAAAACGCGGATGCGCTGTAAGGGTGTAGATAAACACGTTAGTATCTACGAACCTGGTCACTGAAAATCCTCAACCAGCTTCTTTCGAATGTATTCTCGCGCTAACTGTTTTGGCTCATCGATAGGTTTCGCCAGGTCCACGGAGCCGTATAACGCCTCGGTAGGCTTCTTATGGGTTTCCACTGGCACTAGACAGATACGCCCCATGTACTCCGTAATAATAAGTCGGACACCTTCTTGCACACCGTATTTTTGACGCAACCGCTTTGGTAATACGATGCGTCCATACTTACCAACTTCAACAGACATGTCAAACCACTGACAAACTATCACATAAACGACAAATATAAATTTTTTGCCTAAAAAATCAATTTACGACAAAACCTAAAACCATCCAAGAACATATCGTGGCAATAGTGGGAACCGTTCATTTCTGATGCCTTTTCAGGTTAGAGCATTTTGAGGTTTACTTTCTAGCTGTTTTCAAGCAGAAAATAAACAAGAAAGCAGAACATTCTCCACACTTACCGATTAACAAAAACTGCACCCCAACCCAGAATTACCCCGCCAGGCGGATTGATTTTAAGTCGTAGAAGTGGCAGATAAGATTTCAGAGGCAAAAGGTTTCCCAAAAAATATTCAAATTTTAGCGACTACTAGTTCGACCCTGCAAGTGCATGCTTGATGTTTGAGCTTTTCTAGTGACTATTTTCATATGGCTTGCTTTCGCAATTGCTGATTTGTTTTATGGCTTTTTTGGCAAGTGATTCTTCCATTATTGTTTTTTCCATGAGGCTCTTAATTGCTTCAGCCATATCGCCCTGGAAGTATGGTTTAACGATCTTTTTGCCAAATTCTTTCAGTAAGCTTGCTGGAAAACCATAAAAAGTCAATATTACCAACGAATCGTCTTCAACAACAACTGAAGACGTCTCAACCATAATATTTCAACCTGAAAATAGTGTTAGTTCCAAAAACGCTAAGTATGTGTGTGCATACACACAAACTCGCACAAATTCAATTTGTCGCTCGTTACCTGTATCAGTTGCTAAAGGTCAAAGACTAATTTATCTCGCCAAAAGAAACTGTTGTTCTAAATCACGAATGCTAGACTCAAACCGGAACCCCGACAATATTCAATTATACCCTTTCTTACCACAGCACCTCTCATCAATTCTTTCGATCCAAAAATAATATACACTATGCCTAAATGAAATGTCAAAAAAATAGAATACTATATTTGATAGTTTGAAGTTCAAAAAATAGCTAAAAACTATTTAGGCTTCTTGCAGGTCTACTTCTTGTTGTCGAATTATTGAAACATTACACAATGAAAGAAAAAAAGGCTATTCGATAATTCAGGGGATAATTTGTTAAGTTATTTTTCCACTTGTTTGAAAAATTAAAAAAATAATTATTCACCTTAGAATTAATAGTTTTAGATAACTAAAACCGTCAGAACTAATAATAGTATAATGCCTACTATGAAAGTAAGGGATGTTCTTGTTGGCTTAGGCAAAAAAGGTTTTTTGCAAGACGGAACTGACCATAAACATCTTATTCTTTATGTTAATGGCAAGAAAACAGAAGTAAGAACTAAGTTAACCACGTAGCAAGCGAAATCAACGACTACTTGATAAATACAATGTCAATACACGTTCACCTGGAAAAAAGGGAGTTTTTGGATTTGGTTTATTGTCCTTTGTCTTTCGCTGATTACATCAAAAAATTAAATGCACAGGGCATTGAATTCAAATAATCGGGGATACCCTTAATGCCCTTCGGGACATTTCCTTGAAAGAGTGCGAAATATGACCCCCCAAGCTAAAAATAGCTTTAAGGTATTTGGAGAATTAAATAAGCTTTTGATAGACATTGGGAAACTATGCAATAAGCTGTTTCCAGAACCCACATCAAGATTGTACTTTGCTTCTGGCAAGTTAAGCTGATCAAAAAAGACTCTATCCAAATTATAGGAGTAATGCTGTCCAGTATGCAAAACAAAATAATCCAAACGCGATCGAACACATTCACGGATCACTGGAGAACATATTTTACTAATTCAGGTCTGGTTCCCAAAATAATTGAAATTTTCATCTTAATCCTCAATAGTTATGTGTTCAAATAGGCTAATCGCAT
>PLSP01000113.1 GCA_003165195.1 Candidatus Bathyarchaeota archaeon
CTTTGGAAGCCGATTTTTTCAAGCGAGCCAGCCAACACCAGCGGCGTACCCACCATTATAGCTGACACCAAGTCAGCTCGTGCCTCGAAGAATTTAGCGATGAAGAATATAAGAACCATCACAGCCCAGAAGTAAACGATAAAGAGCAGACTTTGAAAGATTATTGGGAAAAATGTTAAAAGCACATAGAAGCGGAACAGGAACTCGCCTGAAACCATCCCGTATAGAATGAGCGGGTCTCTGCCTTTAAGGTGGCCAAACTCATGACCCAACACGCTGCGAATCTCTTCCTCATTAAGTTGAACTAAAAGTCCTGTTGTAATCAAGACAAGCCCCCGGCTTGGGCTTGGACCAGAAGCAGCAGCGTTTGGCACCATAGTGTTTGAAACCACAATTTTAGGCATTGGAAACTTGAAGAGGTCAGCCATGCCTTGCACAAGCTCGTAAACATTAACTTTTTTAGCCTTAAGGTTTTCCAACAGGCAAGGCACACCATGCTTCAGGAAGACCTGTTGCGCTTCAACTGGGTCAACTTCGCCCCGCTTAGCCAAGATTTCATCGTAAATTTCTTTCTTGATGGCTAAAAGCTGCTCTCGACCATATTTCTTCCTGAAATCGTCTTCTTGATCTGCCGGCAAATAATACTCAAGAAAATGGATAATTGGATTATCCTGCGTAATTTTCCAGTCAGCAGTTCGCATAATGAAATTGTTGGAATAAAACACAAAAAAGAACTGTACAGCGATAAGAATTATGGGGGCGAGCCAGAACGCTGGCGGATAAAAAATAATTAATCCAAAAAATAGTCCCGTTCCCAGAACGATAAAGACTACGAAAAATAAAACCTGTGTTTCCAGAAAGAGGCGGTTGAATGATTTTTCCGGTTTAGTGTATGCTTCTGGAACGACCTCTTCTCCTTGTCGCCATGCAAAATAAACAGTTGCTTTTCTAACGTTTTCTCGGAAAATTTGGGTAGAAATAATTATGTCTTGTTTTGCTTCTTCAATCGTCTGAGGAGACACCGTGGGGTCAAGCGGGGTTAGGTTGATTTCCAGGGGGTTGCCGCTTTTAACTTCAACCCTGACTAGCTGCCTGCCTTTTTGATCAACAATAGTGTAGGCAAGGCGTTCCCCTTTCGCTGAAGTTTCTTTATCGATATCTGTGAAGCGCTGTTTTTGGGGGGTCAAATATTTGCTGTAAATGTAGTCAAATAGTTTCCCCATGTAGCTTGGGGGTATTTCTGCCGTTATCTTATAAGAAAGAGGCTGGGTCATCGGGTTCTTTCAGGCCTATACAGTATTCAACAGTTCTGCTTTTTTATATCCTTATTGTTAATTAATTACTGCTTACCTTCAACTGTTCGCTCTCCACGCATTGTGTAATGATTTCATAAATAGTTAAAATGCACCCTCTATTTTAGAGCCAAATCAAAGGCTTGACAAATTTTGGGAGAATTATCTTTTAAAAGAATTTATGTCTGTGGCGTGTTAAAATTCGTTAAGGGATTTGTGATGTCTGAGCAGATTAGAAGCTTCATTGCTTTCGATATGGAAAACGAGCAGGTTCTAACCAGGCTGGGGCAAGTGCAGAAACTCGTCCTTGAGACGGGTGCAGACGTAAAATTGGTTGAGCCCCAGAACATCCACGTAACCATGCGTTTTCTTGGTGACATTAACCCTGCCATGATTGAGAAAGTTTATGACGCTATGAAAAACGTTAAGTTTACCCCCTTCACAATCCGGGTCCGGGGTTTAGGCGTTTTTCCCGGCATAAGCTTTCCCCGCGTGGTTTGGGTAGGAATGACTGACGGTGTAGAACAGCTGAGAAGCATTTTTGACCAACTTGAGCCCCAGCTTCGCCTACTAGGTTTCGCAAAGGACGCCTACGGTTTTAGCCCACACCTGACGATTGCACGGGTACGAAGCGCTCGAAACAAGCAGCATCTGGCGGAGTTGGTGACCAAACGAGGCGACTTCGAGTTCGGAACAATCGAAGCCAACTGTCTACGCCTTAAGAGAAGCCAACTGTCCCCCAAAGGCCCAACCTACTCAAATATTAGGGAAGTTTGCCCCATGCAGGAACAAAAATGATTACCATGCAGGAAATCGATAGCATAACCCGAAGGATTCTTGAAAAAATCACGCCATCCCAGATGCAAAGAGAGAAAATTGAGGCCATAACACGCGAGATGGAGCAGAAAGTCTCATTCGCCTGCAAAGAAACAGGTTTCGAGGCGATTGTACGTGTTGAAGGCTCTGTTGCTAAAGACACATGGCTACGCGAGAACCCTGACATTGACGTTTTCCTGCGTTTGCCCAAGTCCATTCCACGCAAAAACCTCGGCGATATCGGTCTCAAAATCGCGAAAAAAGCCGCTTTAGGATATCAGACGCTGGAACGGTTTGCTGAACATCCCTATCTAGAAGTAACAGTCGAGGGCTACCGAGTTGATGTTGTCCCCTGCTACGACGCTAAGCCGGGGGAATGGCAAAGTGCCACTGACCGAACGCCTNNCTACCACACCGACTACATCAAAAAATATTTTGACGCAAAGCTTCGAGGTGAGGTCCGACTGCTCAAAAAGTTCATGCAGGGCATAGAGGTGTACGGGGCTGAAATTAAGGTGGGCGGCTTCAGCGGGTATTTATGCGAGCTTCTAGTGCTCAAATACGGTTCTTTCATGCAAACGGTTACTGCATTTTCACATTATAAAGGGCGGGTGGTGATTGATCCTGAAAGTTTCTATGGTAACCGGGAAAGAGAGCTTTCACTTTTGTTTCCTGAGCCGTTAGTTGTTGTGGATCCAGTTGACAAGGGAAGAAACGTGGCTTCAGCGGTGCAGCCGCAAAAGCTTTACTTGCTCGTTGCTGCAGCCCGAGAATTTCTCAAAAAGCCGCAGGAAGAATACTTTTTTCCGCCAGAGACCCAGCCCCTTGCCATGGTGGACTTAAAATCTCGGCTCGACAGACAAGGTTCAGCACTCATATTTCTAGTTATAAACCAAGTTGCGGCTGTCCCCGATGTTTTGTGGGGGCAACTTTATCGGACAAAACGTTCCATACGTAAACTCTTAGAGACATCTGACTTCAAAGTCCTCCAAGACTCAGTTTGGAGCGACGAAAAAACAACAAGTCTATTCACTTTCGAACTTGAAACTCAGACCTTGCCCAACATCAAAAAGCATTTGGGTCCGCCGCTAGAGCGCGAAGCGGAATGCGAAAACTTCCTCGCTAAGTATGTTGACAACGAAACGGTGATTTTGGGGCCATATGTGGAGGATGGACGTTGGGTTGTTGAGCTGCCACGGAAAGAAACCAATGCTGCTGCCCTGCTGAAGGAGAAGCTAGCTGACGGGGGCAAAAACTGTGGAGTTGCAGACTTGATTGCAGAATCAATCGGTAAAGGCTTCAAAGTATTGATAAACGGTGAAATAGCCCAAATGTATGAAAACGGCGACTTTGCTATTTTCCTGGCAGATTTTCTTTCTGGCAGGCCCTTTTGGCTAAAAAAACTCCTAATGCTGAAAAAGTTGTGAGAAAGGTTACAAGCCAATGATGTTTTTCATGTTAATTTATGGCTTGATTAGTGGTGTTTATTTGTTATTAACAGCTTAGCCATCGAAAACCAAGATTTTTTGCCACAGCATTTTAAATGCTGTATTTGTGTGTTACGGTGGAAAAATGAGTGCTAAGGCTGCTTTTTTTTGCAAAATCTGGTTTTTCCCCGGATTTACGAAAAGCTTTTACCTACTTCAGCGTTAATATAACTGTGTTTAAGTGAGAAGGCTAAACAATGAGTTTAGATTTGTCTTATGTTTTGAAGATGGAAGCTAAAAAGCCCCTTACGCTGGCTGAGACGAAGAAAGTTACGTGTTGCTCAGTCTGCAATCTACAGATAGGTCTTGTATCCAACACGCTTTATGAAATGAATGAGAGACATTACTGCCTTGCTTGCTATTCTAAAATTGTCATTCTCGATGCAGCAAAAAGAGACCATGCTGACATTCTTAAAGAAAAAGAACTAATCAAGCACCCAGCCTAAGCAGGCGTAGAGGCTATAAACATCGGCCATAATTTTGCGGTTTTATAGGAAGCAGTTTGCCGGAAGAAAAAAACTGTTTGCCTATCTGACCCAAATCTTTTTTGTTTTACCTTTAACTGCAGGTTCACGTTGAGCTTTCCCTAATCTTCCGCCAATGGTCGCTGGTATAATTGCCAAAGAGTTACCAATAACAAAAGCAAAGTAAGTATTTTTTAAGTAATGCAAAAACAGAGCATTCTGGCTGACTAATTTGATTTGGGTGTTTGTGGCGATTAATATTTGCGTTACCTTGTATGGCATAATATAGGGAACGATAAGCTTAGATTAAGGTCAATGTTTTGAGGCTTAATTGGCCGCAGCCGAAAACAAGGATAATTGGGCGTATGTTAGCTTGATGGAGGCGTTCTGGAGCCGAGAACGACCGAAACGTCGATCTGTGTGCTTCCCCTAACAACTGTGATGGTTACTGTGTCGCCTGGCAAGGTGTTTGCTTCCAGGTAGCTTGCAAAATCGTCGTTTCCACGGACTGTCTGGTTGTTGAGTGCAATTATGACATCGCCGACCTGCAGCTTTCCATCCGAAGGTCCTCCACTCACGATAGACTCAACCATCCAGCCGTAGGTAACGGATGCATGGTTCTGCTGGGCTAGATCATAGGTCATGTCCTGTCCTTCAACACCCAAATATGAGTGGTCTGTATACTTGCCCGTCGTTATTAACGCGGATACTTCTCTTAGAATAGTGTCTGATGGGATGGCGAAGCCTAGACCTTGTGAATTAGTCACAATCGCTGTAGTGATGCCTACTACATTGCCAACCTCATTTAGAAGTGGTCCGCCTGAGTTGCCCGGGTTTATTGGCGTGCTCGTCTGAATAATGTTAGCAATTGCAAACCCTCCAGCGATGTCCTCAGTTATTGTTCTTCCCAATGCGCTGACGGTTCCTGTTGTCAAGGTGCCCGCGAGTCCATATGGGTTTCCTATGGCGATCACTGGTTCGCCAACACTCAACGCAGATGAACTTACAATGTGCAGTGGTTTAAACTCTGAAGAGGGCGCCCCTGTCACTGAGACAACCGCTAAGTCTGAGTAGGGGTCTGTCCCGAGAACTGTGGCCGCGTAGCCGTGGCCGTCAGAGAAAGTAACACTTAAATCGGTGGCGCCTTGGACAACGTGGTAATTGGTTAGGATAACGGTTTGACCCGCAAAGTCGTAGACGAAGCCTGACCCCTGTTGGGTGCCTCCGGTCACGTCTCCTTCTATTAAAACAATTGATTCATGCACGTTTTGGTAAATGGCGGATAAAGAAGTTCCGTTTTCAATTGTAGTGATGTTTTGGTAAGTGGCATTTTGGAAGCCGCGGAGGACAGAGACCTGGCTTTGCAGGTTGTTAACTTGACCATTTAAACTGTTTACTTGGTTATAAGCTAAGAAAAAAGTTGTTAATCCGCCCGCAACAATCCCTACCGCAAACAATACTATGAGTAGGATAGCTGAGAACTTGCGTGTTGTGGACGCGGTTGGTATTGGTGAGCCGTCGGCTGCCATTTTTGTTTCGCCTTGAAAGAGGATGGCAAGGTAGGGAAATAAAAGTTGCTATTTTCTGCGGTCGATAATCTCCATTGCTTCTGGACCGGTACCAATTAAGACAATGGGCACTCCCGTTTTATCTTCAACCTCTTTAATGAAGTCTTTAGCTTCTTTTGACAAGTCGTTGTATATTTTGGCTCCTCTACATCCTGGAAAAATCGCATCTATTTTTGTAATAGCTGCCTGCGTGGCACCGTTTATTTTGGCGGTTTTCTTAGCTAAGTCAAAGTCGAATGGTGCTGAACGGCGGTCTCTTCCTGTTCCGGCGGCGACTTCGTACCAGCCGCGTTTCTGTGCTTCCTCTTTTGTAATCTCGCCAGGTAATGGTCCAGCGCCTACTCTTGTTATAAATGACTTGTAAACTATCAACACGTCGTCTACTCTTGTGGGTCCGACTCCTGCTTCGGAGGCTATTGCTGATGCTCCTGTGTCTCTTCCCGTGACGTACGGGTAGCCTCCGCCGAGGAAAAGTGACAGCATAAAGCCCTGAGTTCCTTCCAAAAGCACTTTTTTACCCGTGTCTAGGCCATCATTTACTTCCTGTACTTGGTCTGCAAGGTAAGGCTTGAGTTCGGGAATGTCTTTGGCAAGCTTGGCTGTGCGTCTGACCCGCTCTTCAATGGCTGGACCTACGCCTCTTCCTGTGGTCCCGATGCCTTTGTTGACTGCACTTGCTTTGTCTTGAGCACAGTGTTTTTCCTCAATGATTGATGCGCTCTGGTCAATGGCAATTCGACCCTGTACATTGGTTAATTCTACCTCTTCAAAAAATGTTTTAACATCAACGTTTGCCCCAGCAGCGATGAGTAGCCGTGTTTTAGGGTTTATAAACGCAGCTGGAACCATATGTAGTGCATATTTTTTGCCTTCAAACCAAACTGTGTGCGCTGCGTTTACTGAGCCAGTTCTAACGCAGAAGTCTAGATTGTCTTTTAGAGCCAAATAAGAGATTATTTTTCCTTTGCCTTCGTCTCCCCAGAAGGCGCCTACAATTACTGTGCAAGGCATTACTGTTTCACAGTTGAAAGTGTCGTATCCAGAATTATTTAAACCTGTGGGGCATCTTTAAGCTGGTTTCTCTTTTTCGTTGCATTTCTTATCCTCGTTAATCAATTCTGACAAGCGGTAGGTAACGTAGGCTGAGAAGCTTCTGATGCCCTTTTTTATTACATATTCATCTTTAACTTTGAGCCACTCCTTAAAAAAATAATCGTAAACCTCAGCTTTTACAGTGATGCTTTTGTAGCCTTACTTCGGCGTGATTGTTCCCCTCTTAGGCTAGTTAGCGAACGTACACAAATATAAGGTTTAAGAATAATCACTTATGCCTGAGGGGCGAAAGTGGTAAACCGATAATTATTTATTAGTTTGTACCGTAAAGTACCTTTGGGAGTTTGCGAGTTTTGCCGCGTAAAGGATACAAGTGTATAACAGTTTCTGAAAAAATTCATGGAGATATAAAGAAAAGAGCAGAGAAAAGTAACCTCACCATAAGAGAATATGTTGAATATCTCCTTTCCAAAGAGAAACAAGCCAAAGAAAAGAAATAGTTCATCCCCTCAAGGTTCTTTAGCATAACGAGCGAGTTGCAGAAGTGTAATCTACTTGCGATAACTTGTGGTAATCTTGTTAGATCCAGTCTATATCTAAAAAAGAGATTGACGCTAAAAGGCTCAAAAATAACCTGTTGCCACTGCAGACCCTTAAAAAACGAACACTAAAAAACTGAATTATAGAACATTATGAACGCCTGTCTGCTGCTTCATCATCAATCATTTCTAACAGTTTAATAACTTTTTTACCCTTAAGACGCTTCTCTTGTAACGATATCGTATCTCGAGTTTCGCATATCTCATCAAGAACTATTCCTACATCCTCATCCAAAATGACAGGGTAAACTCGGCAGCCAGACGGCCTGTCGGCGTAAACGCTGCATTGCCTTTTTGCCAGATCGTAAAAGACACAATAGCCCTCCAGATTTTTGAGTTGCGCATAACCTTGCTGGTCATAATTTACAAAGTAGCTTTCGCTAAAACCCCTTTTCACCAGGAGGGCGATGTCTCTTTTTGATAAGAGCATTTCAGTTTCTGTGCAACAGACGCCGCAGTTAGAGCAACGCATAAAGTAAATGTATTTTTGCTGTTATTTTTGCTTTTATCCACTCAAGTGGAGAAATCATGCTGATTGGAATAAGCTCAAGTTTAACAGTTCTGCCCAAGCAACATGCCGCAGTGGTATACGTGTGGCTCTATGCAAGCCAGATGAAGAGTACTCGATCAAGCAGTTTTTTCCCTCACCCTTGTTGATCCTGATTAACTGCACATTAACTATGACCGCTCCGTCTTTGAGGTGAAGATTAACGTTTTTGCCGATAAACGATTTTGCGCAGTTAAGGCTGAAACTTTCCATTGGTTTCACCACTCTTCCTCTTGGTCAGCTATCTTGTTCCAGCATTGCTGGCAGATAGGCAAATTTTCGCCTTTCATTTGAATGTACAGTTTTATGTTTTCGCTCTTACACTCATCTTTCCACGGATTTTTACAATGTTCCATTTTTTTGCCGCCAAATCATCGCTTTAGCGTTAAATGCATTTAAGGGGTCTTCCCGAACTGCAGTCGGCGACAGGGGAGGGGAGAGTGAAAGTAAAACTTTATACGTTAACTACTGAACTGGTTAAATGACGCAGATGCCTATCAGTAACTCTTTTGTAATCATAGTCACAGTTAGCTTGCTTGTTCAACTTGCTGTTTTAGGTTTGCTCCTCTACGGCTACCTGCTTAAACGGCGTCTAAGATTTCAACAGCACGGATTCATCATGGCAGTGGCAGTTTTTCTGCACTTAACAGTGGTTTTCACCGTTATGATTCCATCTTTTGTTTTGGCAATTATTCCAGAATACGTGGTAGCTAATGTCGCTAGCGCAACATCGGTCGTAAGCTTAATCCATGCATCTTTCGGAGCAACCGCACTTACCCTTGGTCTCTGGTTCGTTCTTGGTTGGCGTTTAAAAGGACTGAAGGGCTGTTTTAAAAGAAAAATGTACATGAGATGGACCTTAATAGTTTGGGCTACTTCGTTGCTTTTGGGAATTGTCCTTTACATCATTCTTTACTGGGCTGCGTTGATGGGTTAAATTGTCATGATCTGAGGCGTTATTGTTTCCTTAGTAATTTTCAGGATAGCAACAGAACGCTCGATACCAAGAGCTGCTGGGTCAGTTGGACTTCCGGGATTAATAAAGAGGCGTTTATCCTCCCACTTTATTTTTGCGCTATGAGTATGTCCATACACGAAAACATTGAAGCATTTTTCTCTCGCGATTTTCTCCATATTCTCAGGACCGCTGGAAATGTCAGGGTCGTGCATCACCCCAATTTTCCAACCAAAAACCTTGAGAAGGTTCAGCTCAGGCAACATGTTTTTGACATCTAAGCTATCCATGTTACCGTGAACAGCCAAGACTGGGGCAATTTCCTCCAAATCATCTATCACCGACATGTCAACCAAGTCGCCAGCATGAATAATAAAATCAACGTTTTTAAAAAACTCGAAGACTTTTGAGGGAATGGTGATGGCTCTTTTTGGGACATGTGTGTCTGAAATTAAACCGATGACTTTCGTTGCTTCAAAATTTGCATTCTCATTTTTAATTAAGGCTTGTTCGTTATTGGTCATTTTTTAGTCTACACCGAGAAAGGGTCATCTGGTTGTACAATGGTTTATGTGAGTATAAAAAATTTTAGATGTAACCTAAAAAACAACTAAAAGACATAAACGCAATATTTATTAAGTGAGATAAAGCGTACGGGCCGTCAATACTTGACGGCGATTCTCAACTCATGAANNTCATGAAATTCCTGACCGTTTCATAGAGGATGCTTACTCCATACACAAGGTTTTCAATTGTTATGCGTTCGTCAATACCGTGCATGCGTTTTTCAAGCATGTCGTTGGGTTCATCAGGAATCATAGGTTGGAAGCCATAGCAAACGCTGCCCGCCTCCCTGAAAAACCGTGAATCTGTCCCGCCTGTCGTCAATGTGGGTGTGACTCCGCAGCCAGGCTCAAACTCTCCTAGAACGCTTACTATATTTCGGTAGAGTGCTGTATCTGTCGTTGACTCTGAACCAACATGAGCTTGAATAAACTCAAAACTTAGCTTGTCCAGACCAACATCTGCAATTAATCTTTTGATTAAATTCATCGCCTCATCTACGGTTTGTCCAGGCAGAATCCTGCAGTCAAACACTGCCTCGCATTCTGAGGGAATGATGTTTTCTTTAACCCCACCGCGAATCATTGTCGGGGCAATAGTCATCTTGGTTCTAGGCCTAATTTCCTCAGCTAGCGCATGATCCTTTTTCGCTAATTCGTCTAGGATCTGCTCGCTTTGTTTTGGGTTGGCAAGTAAATGTTTAAATGTGGTGTCCAGTTCAGGGTCATGCTTTGCCATTTCAGCGAGAAATTGCTTAAGAGTTGAAACATAGTTGGTTTGCGCCTGGTAGTTTCCCAGTTTATCCACAACTTTGTTCATTCGGAGAACTGCGTTGTCAGCCGTGTTTGGCATAGATCCGTGGCCGGGTGTCCCCTTTGCTTTTATTTTAAGCCACAAAATGCCTTTTTCAGCTGTCTGCACCGGAAACACATATCCCTGCTTTGATGGGAAAGCTAAGCCGCCGCCCTCATTGATAACATAAGGGCACCAAACCTTGTCACGGTGATTTTGAAGCATGAAACCTGCTCCCATTTCTCCGCCTTGCTCTTCATCAGCGGTGGCGGCCAAAACAACATCACCTTTAAGCTTAACATGGTTTCTGTTGAGAAGCTTCATAACCATTATTTCTATGGCTGTCATGCATTTCATGTCGTAGGCACCTCTCCCGTATACATAGCCGTCTTTAACTACTCCTTCGAACGGGGGCACGGACCATTCTTTCGGGTTAGCGGCGACCACATCGAGGTGGGAAAGCAAAAGTAAGTTGGGTTTCTCTCCTGAGCTTCCAAGCCTCGAGACAACGCTTCCTCTTCCTGGGGCTGACTCAAATATTTCAGGCTTGAAGCCTTCGATTTCAAGGTTTTGGGCTATGTACTTGGCTGCTTTTGTCTCATTGCCTGATGGATTAGTTGTATCGATCCTGATTAAATCAACAAGCAACTCTGTGACTTCTTGTTCAATCTCTTTTAAAATTTTACGAGGCACCTTATGCATGCTCCTTAATGGTTCTGTACGTTTTTTTTCTCTTAAGCGTATCTATTACATGTCAATCGTAGATGAAAGCGTTTCTCGCTTATTCAACAATGAAGTTTATATATCATGGCAAAATCGCTATTGTTTATCCTAAGTTGATTGTGATGAAAGAACTAAAACCAATAGACTACAAGATACTGTTCGAGCTGATGAAGGATTCCCACAGAAGCGACCGCCAACTGGCAAAATCCCTCGGGGTTTCGCAGCCAACGGTAACCCGAAGAAGAGCCATGCTTGAAGAAAACTTTATCGAAGGGTACACAGTTATCCCTAAATTTGGTCAAATTGGGTTCGAGATGGCAGCCTTCACATTTTTGAAGAGCAAACTCAAGTTTAAAACAGGAGAAGAAAAAACAGAAGCGCTACAAAAAATGAAAGAATGGTACAGCAAACAACCTAATGTCGTGCTTGCTGTTGACGGCAGAGGCATGGGTTGGGATGTTGTTTGCCTTTCACTACATGAAAGCTTCGCAAACTTCGCTGAATTCATTAGAGCACATGACTCTGAACTCTCGGAGTGGGTGCTTGAAAGTCAAACATTCCATGCAGACTTGAAAGCTGGAATAGTCATTAAACCCTTCCACCTCAAATACCTAACAACACCAAAAATAGAGAGCCTAAAAGCTGCCTATTTTTAGGCCTTTAAATTGAATTTCTAGTAATTTTTTTTCCTTTTTAAACAAGATTTCTCACTGACCATTTTTATTTTATTAATAATTTGCGATTATATTTTTTAATCAAAACACCATTAATAGAGCAAAATCGCCTAGAATAATTACCTTGAAAATCCATAATTAAAAACCATTGACATCTGTTGTAAAGTTACCTGATCATGTTTCCTCTAAACTAAACCAATGCCAAACCTTCTTATTGCTTATTTTCGAAAACTGTTTAAAACTTTCCTTTTATCCAAATAACTTAACAGAATGACGAGTATAAACACAAAAATAATGCCTGCCCCTACTGTGGAAAAAATAGCGAGGAAAATGTCGAGATATATTTTTAGAAATACGAACCTGTAAAAATTACTCACTGAACCAAAAACAAAAAACGCTTCTAAAGCCAAGATGCCTATGACTGCTAAGCGGTCTTTAGTTTTTTGTGTTAGTGATTTCATTTGTCTTCGCTCCTATGCTATTTGTTTTTTTAGTTAATGAGTCATATTTTGTCATGTAATTGATATTTTTTCCTGAATTAATTCCGAGTTAGCCCGAAAGATTATTGGGTCTTATTCGGATTATTATTTGTCGCTTAGACTTTGATTTTTCTTAATCATCGCCATAGTATTTTGACGTTGTGTATTTAGCCGGATTTGAAACTTTCCGAGATTCAAGTCATAGAAAGGTTGTTTCAAATCATCTTGTTTAATAAATTTTAACTCCATGCACAATCCGAACAAGCCTCCGGGGATAAAATTTTTGCGATTTTTAAAATACATACTCGCAGCTTAAAATTAACGATCTATGAGACTTAGCAAGCTCTGCTTATTTTATCGTCTCTTTATTTTCTTAAGCAACCGCTTTTTCGGGAGCTTTGGCTTTTTTGTTCTTTCTGCGTCCAACCCCAAACCAATCAACCATGTTCTACGTTATCGTTGAACGTTTATAAAGTTTTGACGCTTTGTTCGTTTTTCATAAAGCTGGTGCGTTCTGTTTTAAATGTGGTTAAACGCTTTGTTGGTGTGGAGGGCTGCTTTTGTTTGTTGGCAGACCAGAGCCATCCGTCATCGAGGAGAAAGGAGAAGGCTTCGAAAACGGAAAAAATCCGATTGACTCGGTGTTGCCTTCAACCTTAACAGCCCTCCAGTCACTAACAAGACTTAAGTGGCAAGAAATAGATATAACATTTATGAATTTAAAATTAAGTTTAAGAATGAGCGTTTAGCTGATGGCTAAAACGCCTTCCAAAACGTTTCCTTCAGCCACGTTAAGCTGCTTTGACAGCCAAGTCTTTAGTATAGCTGAAAAATTCGGCGCTACTCCGCTATAAGTTATGATTCTGTTACCTTTTAAAGCGTCTGCTTCGAAAAGCTTTTGATCTTCTTTAAAGCTAAATGACAAGGTTTGGGCTTGGAAAGCTAAACTTTGGAAGTCCTCCCATCGTGCGCAACGGAAAATGACGGACGGGCCGCTTGGAGGGATGCCTACGTTTTGTGGCGCAGGCGCAACAGTGTTTGGCTGGGTTGTTGCAGCTACTGTTGGCAGGGCTTCTTTTAGCTTGGTGTTTGACAGGTAGGTTATGAGGGTTGTGACTTCTTTTTGCATGCTGTTCATTTTTTCCTCAATATTATCTACTTTTGTGTTAAGTGCCCCTGTATCTCCGAGTTGCTCGGTTACTGTTGCTAGCTCGTTTATGAGCTTGTCTAAGTCCTTTTCGTGCTCTTTTAGCACGTTTACTATGAAATCTAACGCTTCCAATGCGTCATCCTTTGACTGCGAATTACTTACCATTACTTCTACCCCCACTTAATTGACATTGAATTGTCTGTAACTGTAAATAAACCTAGCGAATCTTTATTTAGGCACAGTTATATTGATTGCAGCTAACTGTTTATGACATGTTAAGATACAATATGCTTGAGGTATTACCTCGCCTATAACGCTTTAATTTTATCCAGGAAAAACCCGCGGCACTCATTCACAACAACTGCGAAGTTACCATCCACATCTAACCCACCCATAATGCTTCTTAACTCCTCAAAATTAACATTAAAACCCAATTCAGTGAACCTTCCCAAGACCCGGTCAAACTCCGCTTTCTCCTTTCTGTTATCCAAATCACCAACTATTCTGCCGAGGAATAGATCATTTAAAACAAAATACGCCAAAATCACCGTTCTTGATAACTCAAAGCTCGGTTTGGCATCCGCCATCTCGTCACTTGCGCCCAAACCGTCAAAGTACCCGTAAACCGTTTTGAGAACGCTAAAAGCTTCCTTGGAGGTGTCTTTAAATGCCTGTCTTTTGATAGCCGAGTTAACTTTCGAAAAATCAAATCCCAACGCTGGAAGTGTTTGAGCCCTAAAATCTATCGGCGCCCCAAAACCGACTATTCCTGCTTCCAGGTTCAGCCAATCCACATGCTTTTCCTGCAGAGCCATTAAAACATCAAATGAAGCGTCAACCCATCCTAACGACGAATTAAGCACCGCCAACAACTCCGTGCGCCTAAGAGCGGCATTGCTGCTAACTTCACTGATTTGCTTTTTTGTCTCAAGACCCATGTTGACTTCCTGACTTAACTTTGTAAATGCGTCAGGGTTATCTTTTGTGAAAAAATCGTCCGCTCCACCCTTCCACGTTATCGACAGCTTACTACCTTGAGCTTCGATGCGTTCAATTTCCTCCTCTGCAATTTCTTTAACGGCGACCCAGTGTTTTTTGCCCATACCCTTGGCGACGTAAAATTTGACTTTGCCCTCAGCAACCTCTATCTTTCCAACCGCAATACCTTTCGTCTTACCCTTTGTCGGGTTTTTCGCTGCGCCTTTAAGTGGGTTTCGCATGGATTGTAATCGCCTTTTAGGATTTATAAACTGATGCATAATTAACGTCTACTTAGAACAGGTCTTTCAAAAGAGTGTAATATAAAGGAGGTCCATTACTATCCTTAACAGTTTATTGGATGGGGCAATTGAATCATTTGGTTTCTTTCACTAAGTAATGGACAAAATCTCTAACAATTGGAAATTTGTTAATTTCTAAAAAAATATTCTTTATTATTGTGCCTTCCACATGCATTTGATTGCTCTTTTTTCGCACGCTCGTGTGCATGGGGTGCTGTTAGCTTCGGGTTTGCATGGGGCGCAGGTGTACTTGATTTTTTTGCGCTCTTCCTCTTTGACGACGGCGACGGTTTTGTCTTCAAGATCTATGAAAACGGTTTCCAACTGCACCGCTTTGGTGGGGCAAGCTTTAATGCATTTGCCACAACCATTACATTTGTCGCTATCGACGCTGACATAGTATTCACCAGAGCCGTCACTGTAACCGTAATAAGTAATCATTCTCAGCCCTTCTGCGCCTTCTCATAGAGCGCTTTGCCGAAAAGCGCCGCTCCAAGAGCGCCTGCAATCATGGGATCTAAGCCGCCATTTTGCCAATTGGGCATCGGCAGACATTTCATGCCGACAGCAGTTTCAATTCTTCTGACAACGCCAATGTTTTTGGATTGCCCGCCTGTAATAACGAGTTCCTTCTCCAAGCCAACCCTGTTAATTAGATTCGCCATGCGCATCGCCATCGCGCGAGTGTAGGCAGCCAGCACCTTTTCTTTTGACCATCCCTTGCGTAGTAGACCTATGGCTTCAGTTTTTGCAAACGCAACGCAAGTGCAACTTACCGGGGGCGGTTCCTCGTCAACTTGAAGGCTGATTTCGCCGATTTGCTCTATTGGGATCTTTAGGAGGTCAGCGAAGACTTCCATGCCTCGTCCTGTCCCTGCAGCGCATTTGTCATTCATCAAAAACGACAGAACTCGTCCCGTGTCGTCGCATCGGATGGCTTTAATGTCTTGCCCGCCTACATCTAGCACAGTGTGGACTGTGGGTCCCCAGATGTAGTTTGCACCTTTTGCGTGGCATGCGATTTCGGTTATGGCCTTGTTTGCCATGGGCACGTTGACTCTACCGTAGCCTGTGCCGACAACGTATTTCAGGTCACTTACTTTAAGATCTGTGCCTTCCAAAGCATAATCCAGCGCTTTCTTGGCGCTTTCCGGACTGTTTGAACCCGTCCGCATTATACCCCAACAGTAAACGTCACCGTTAACTGTTACCGCCGCCTTTGACCCTACTGAGCCCACGTCGACGCCCGCAGTGATGATGTCTTTGCTTGTCCATTTCTTGCCCGGCACAATGCGGTGATATTCCTGCCAACGCCAAAACTCAGTGGCAGTCATTTCGTTTTCTCCACTCGACTTTGAGCTATCAGTGCTGCCCCTACGGCGCCTGCAAAATCAGGGTAATCTGGAACTAAAACGTTTATGCATAGTTTGCGGTTTAGCGACGCAATGAAGCCTGCATCTTTAGCGACGCCGCCGACTAGCTCTACTTCTTGGTTTATTCCTAACCGATGTATCATGCTTGAGATGCGATCAGCCATAGCATCATAGATAGCCCTTGCGATTTCAGCTTTAGGTTCTTGCCGATGAATTAGCGAGACCACATCGGATTCGCCGAAGATAACACAGGAAGCGTTTATTGGGCTTGCACGTTCCGCTTTAAGCGATAGAATGCCCATTTCTTCAGCTTTGATTTCAAGTGCCCGCGCCATCGCCTCAATGAATGTACCCGCACCTGCGGCACAGCGTTCATTGACGACAAAATCAAGCATGACGCCTCGCTCGTCACATTTCACCGCTCGGGCTTCTTCAGCGCCGACGTCTATGACGGTTCTTGCGCCGGGAATAAGGTAAACTGCGGCTTTGGCGTCTGCCCCCATCATGCTTACGGTGCTCTTGGTATAGGGAGCCGACTCCATAGCTGCTCCCGTAGCTACAAAGTTGGCGACGTCTTTGATTTGCAAGTTGGCTACCTTCAACGCTTCGGTGACAGCTTGTTCAGCTGCCTCTGTTGGGTTGAAACCCGAAAAAGCCTGTGCCCGAGCGGCGACGGCGTCGTCTTTAAGAACTACAGCTTTAACTCTTTGAGTTCCCAAATCCATTCCGACTGCAATCAAAAATAAGTCACCTACAAATCCACACGTGCCGTGAGCATTTCCAAAAACGCTTCTACTCGCGTCTTGAGTTGCCCAACATCTTCTCGTGTGTATTCTGTATCAAGGTAGTAGACTGGGATGCCTATTTTATCGAGAGCTTTTTTGACTCTGCTGTACTCCATTGCATAAAGCATGCAGCCACGCACTACATAGTAGATGACGCCTTGAATGTTGTTTTCTTTGACTTTATTGATGAGCCAGTTGATGCGGTCTTCGTTGCCGTCTTTGCTAGTGAAACAGGGGCATGTTGAAGCCATAAGGTGGCGTTCGCCAATCGCATTTAACATGTCGTCCATTGTCCATTCGTCTACGCCTACTGGGTCGTTTAGGATGCGTTCGCCCGAGCAGAGTTCGTCAGCAACGATAATGCCCCGCGGGTTTGCCTCTTCAACTAAGGTGGGCAGTTTCCAGTTGTCTGGCCAAAACATCGGTGTCCCTGTCAGCATCACTCTTGGTGTGTCAGGCGGGCAAACCCAATCCTGCCGTTTTGCCCTTGCTTCAAGCTCGCTGCATAGCGCCTCAGTTTTCTCCGTCCACCTTACCTTGTCATCCCATAGGTAAGATTGAGTAACCAGCATAGCGTCTCTGCCCATAATGACTGGTTGACTTTTGCGTAGGTCCTGCAGGCGGCGGAATGCTCTTGTGGCACGCTGAGTTTGCTCGATTGCTTCTTTTAGGCTATTACGGGTTATCTTGTTACCTGTTAATTTTTCCAACTGGGTTTTAATTTGTTTTATTTCTTCGTTCCAGAATCGCAGTGAATGAGGTGCGTCTTTTACTCTTGGTATGTTCATGCCCCAGATGGGTTTGTAGTCGCTCATTATCTCGCCAAACTTAGTCATGCCGTCACAGGTCAAAACGCTGATCAGGGCGTCGCTTTGCTCAAGAAATGGTGAGAGCCCGATCATTGCTGCACCCAATGTCGAGCGGATAACAGGGCAAACTTCAACAGGAACAACTCGGTCGCCGAGCTTAGCGGTGTCGAACCAACCTGAATTAACCCTTACGGGAATTGCGTCGGCAGCTAAAATCAGTTCAATGGGTGCAAATAGACATGAATAACCGATAACTTTTTTTCCTTTGGCTTTTGCAGCTGCGATTTCTTCTGGGCGCTGCCCAAACAAGTCAGCAATGCCATCAAAATACTTCATTGCTTCAGGTCTTTTTGGGTCAGATTTTTTCATGCGTTCTATGGTATCAGCTATTATCTTGGCAGAAGCTGTCTTAACAGAATTTTTGAGTTCTTCGATTTCTTTTGGGTTGATTTCAGGCGTGTACTTTCTTTCTATTTTTTCCGCTGTCATTTCATTCACTCCCTTGTTGAAGGTTCCAACCAGTTCCTTGACCGAAACACGGTCTTGCTTCCAAGTTTGAGCTGTAGGGCATCTTCGTATGGGCACATTTCGGCGCATCTGAGGCAAAGCATGCACATCGAAGTGTCTATTCTTCCACCTTTTTGCTCATACACTTCGGTTACCTGAACTTGGCAAACGCGTTTGCAGACGCCACATTTTGTGCATTTCTGCTCGTCCTTTTCAATATGAAGCATAGGTGACCATTTAAAACCTTTAAACCTATTCATAACTGCCAGTGATGCGCCTGTTGGGCAAAAACGGCACCATACCCGCCGAACCAAAAATGAACCTGCCAAAGTTACTGCCACGAAGGCTATGGCGAGGGCTTGCCCGATGTTTTGGCCTGTATAAGTAATGAATTCTTGAACGTAAGGGTAGCTGAAGTTAATTTGGTTGATAACCAATGGCCCTTTCCAAGGTACAAGCATGGGAATCATAGGATCAAGTAGAATACTGTAAGGTCTAAAAGGACCCGCTAGTAGCTGGGCCATCAGAGTGGCAAAAGCGATGTTGGGCGGTGGCTGTATCAACCACAGGGCAGCGGGCAAAAATAGGAATAGAAGGAGTAGGAGGTACCTTGATTGATGCAGAACTTCGTTGAATTTATCAGGAAGATTTCTATAGCGTATTTTGAAAACTTTGCGCGCCATAATTGTTAAGTCCATCAGCAAGCCAAAGGGGCAAAACCAACCGCAATACAACCTGCCTAAGACAATTGTCATGGCAAAAATGGCTGCTAACACATAGAGAAGTGGAATTGAAAACGAGAAAATAAGAAAGAAAGTGGCGAAGGCTGCCGCTTGAACTACAAGTCTGATGTAGGTTACTTTTGTAGCAAGGTTCTTCTTCCAAATCATAACAGTCAGGAGCCCAGCTGCCACAAGCCCTGCAAGCACTGCAACTCTAAGTAGGTCGCCTATTATTGCCCAGTCCATTATAGTTTACGCCATTTTTTAGATGTGAATTGCGGAGTTAATCAACGAAACTAATCCCAGCAGGATCAATATAGCTCCTCCACCGATTGAAACCCACTTTCTAAACAAGGGCGCCTTGTTTAAAAGCCAACCTGTGACTCCTCCCAGCACCAGCATAGGCGACAGGGTTGTCCCTAATCCAAACAGTACCGCTAAGCCCACGCTGCCCACCGGGTTGGAAAAGGGCACCGCGTAAATCAGAAGAAGCACAAGTGGTGGACAGAGGATAAGTCCTCGACTTAAGCCAAGTGAGAACGCACCAAAGTCGAATCCGAATCGACCTTTTTTTCCTATTGCGATAAACCGATTGGTCGGCGAAGGTTTGCAGTCGCATTTTGCTGAACGGTATTTCGCAAGGACAAAAACGCCAATAGCNNGCCATTGTTAAGATACCAAAGATAAGCGAAGAGTAAGTTTGAAGGGGCGAAATAGCTGTTCCAGCCGCAAGCAACTTAAACAAACCGCTGAAAACGCCGACCAAAGCCCCCAGCAAAGCGTATCCAGTTATTCTTCCAGAATTAAAAATCATGGTTATCCCAATGCCTTTGCGGAAGCCAGCTCCTACGCCAGCAATGTAGCTTGCAAGGTATGGGACACAGGCAGCTGTGCAGACAACCATTCCATATGATACTCCCCCGATAAACGCAGCCAAATACGGGTTAGATAAAGACGGTATTAGCGACATGCATTGCGTTCCCGACGATTTATTGGAAGCAGTTAGTGGGCGAATCCATTTAAACCTTGCATATTTTGGGCAAAGACGATTTTGGATTACATAGGAGCAAAAATCTTGGTTATGAGGGCGGGATATAGCGGGTGTTATACTGAGAGAGGTAGGCAAGATGGGTTGCATCATAGGGGTAGCTTTCTGCTGTGGTGTATGGGAACCCGCTCATCGCCATAAATGGCATGGGCGCAACTGTAAAGGTAAATCCGTAGCCCCACTGTCCAGGTGGGTCTTTGAACCAGCATGCCACAAACAAGAAGTAGTCCCTTTCCATGCCCGCTGGAACTGCTGTAAGGTTGCTTGCTGAAAAGTCAATGGTTACTTCGTCGCCTTGTCTGCCTATAACATACATGTCATCGGCGCTTTGAAGCAGGGCTGTCACGTTACCGTACCGGGTGAAGTTACCTGAAGATGTAGAATTAGTTGAGCAAAATTGGCTAAGGGTTGCAGAAGTAGGCATGATTTTTTGGACTGTTATGTCTTGCTGAGTGGTTGTATCTACTGCGATGTAGTCGTACGTTACATTCCAAAAGTTGCTTAATCTTATTTTATAATCAGTTGTGCCTACAGGAAAGAGCCCTGTTAAGTTAACGACGAAAGTTCTAGGGTTTGAATCCGAGGGAATCGGTATCTGGCTACTTTGCGGGGCACGAACCCATGTCCCGTTTGGAGCCATGATTTCCATGTAGGGTGCTGGCATGATTTGCGTTCCGTTAGCTACTATTCCTTTGGCGGCTGCTGTATTAAACTGGTCTATCCAGTTATAGTAGTCCTGGTAGGATCCCCAGTCGACAATTCCAGTCATTACAAGATTTATTTGTTGGGCTTTAGATAGGTTTCCAAAGTTAAGCGTCAACTGGTTCAACGTTATATTGTTCCATGACGAACTTTGGTCTCCATTAATTCCCGGCGTGTATGTACCATCTTGTTTGAGAACATCTGATAGAACGTTTTGTCCGGCTTGGTTGATTGCTGAAATAGGTGACACAGTATTGGTTTGGTTGACCACGTAAACTTGTCCCGTGGAGCCTTTGTTAATGTAGTTTGTCATTGTCGTGTAGGCGTCAGTCCCTATTGGGTGGTCAACAACCACCATGTAAGCCGCGTCCAAATAGAAGAGTTCATCCCACTGCTGAGAAAGCACCGTCTGAAAGCAGCTTGTGCCATCAACATCTGTGAGTGCCAGCTGATTTGGATCAAGCTTAACGTAATCCCACGGGTTACCTCCACTATAAACAATGTTTCCAGTGTTAGTCATGTAGCCCATGTAGCCCAGCCATCCTGAGTTTGCAACGTCAGTCACATACGAGTAGCCGGTACCGTTCCACGTGAAAAGTGACGGACAAGACGCATATCCGCTTATGACATTGTAAGTTACAACTAATATCGTCCAATTGTCTAAAGATACGGATCTAGATGTATCTGTTGACCCATCGCTCCAGGAACTAAAGGCCAATACACCCGTTCCAACGTTAACGGGGTTTGGAACAGTTATGCTGTATTGTCCAATGGGCAGAAGCGCGATGTAAGGTGTATTCTGCGACTGTCCATTTAAGGTGAAAGTTAAAGGCGTGGAGCCGCCTCCGCTGCGAGCAATTTCAAGCGTGTGGTAACCTGTTTTCACAACCGTGAAGGTGCTGCTTAAAGTGTTCATCGTAACAGTATGGGTTCCCTCTGTTGTAGCGTTAACCGGAAACTGTATCGTTTCCATTTGAGAGGCGTTTAACTGGACAATCTGTGTTCCAGCATCCTTGCCGTCTACGGTTACTTCTACCGCTATTTTGTCTGTTTGATTACTGGGGTTCTGGGCAGTTGCCGTCAACGTTACTGTTTGGTTAGCCCAAACCTCATATGGGTTAGCTTCAAGGTTGGATAAAACTATTTTGCTGGATTGCGGCGGAGCAGGAACAATGGTGAAGTTCCCCGCTAGATTTTCAACTGTGACATTATAGTTGCCGGCTGCTGCTTCAACGTCAGTATACTGCACGATTTGTGAAGAGTTACCTTCTATGGTCAGGTTTTCAATGTCTATAACTGCATTGTTTACTGCAAATTTTACCGTCTTGTTACCTCCCAAATCGCCAACGTTTGTCACGTTTACGGAAAACTGTACAGCATCACCAGTATACGTTTGGTTAGGCGTAACAGTTAAGTTTGTTAAAATAAACTTGGCTGGCTTAGCAGACACTCCGATGAGGCCTTGGCTGTCAAAGTAAAAAAATGCGCCGGCTGCTGCAGCAACAACGATAAGGTCAATCACAAGAATTGCTTTCAGTTTCACTACTGCTGAACGAGATAGCATTCTCCCACACACCTTAATATTGATGTTGACTAGTATTTAATATTGAAGCAATGTCGCCCTAACAGCTATTATTTTTTTTCAAGCGATACTTGTAACAAGCGATAATCTGTTGGCGGCTAGATACAGTCACAAAAGTAAATATCTCTACTAGTTGCATAAAATTAAACAAGTAAGCATTAAATAAGGAGATTAAAATGAATTTTTCTAAAAGATGCCAAGCTTTTGCTTTGATTCTGGTGCTATCAGCACTCATGTTAGCGGCTGTTATTCCAGCCTCCGTTTATGCGCAATCAGGTACAGGTACAATCACGCTATTAACTTCCGCAGGAGGAAGCACTGATCCTGGTCCAGGAACCAACACTTATAACGCAGGCACTACAGTATCCATAACTGCGCTGCCGGGCGACGGCTTTGTGTTCAATTATTGGGATATTGTCAGTGCCACTGGCAGCTACACCGACACCAACAACCCAACCTCAATAACAATCAATGACGGCGATGCATACGCAGCTCAAGCAATATTCTCACCAATACAAGTCCTGCCCCCTGGAGCCAGTTTTAACGTAACGAGTCCCACCGACGCAATGGTCGTAGTCTTAGCAGGTGTCGGGGGAACCACAAGTCCTGCTCCTGGAACATACGCTTTAGCTAATGCGACCTCTACAACTCTAACTGCAACTCCTGCAAGTGGATGGAAATTTGACCACTGGGTCATTGGGGGAGTAACAGGTACTAGTCCTCATGGCGCCTACTCATATACTGACACACCAACAGACAACCCATACACAGTTGACCACGGATACGGTAACCTGTATTCTTATCAGCCAGTTTTCAGCCCATCAACGGTACCAGAGTTTTCAAGTGCCAGCACAGTCATCTTAGCGGTTATATTGATCGGAGTCGCATTCGGTGCAGGTGCAATCACCCTCTCAAGCAAAAGAAAGAATGTAAGTCGCATTTCAACTGTAAAACTCTAATATAAAAATGCGAAAGTTTTTCCTTTCTTTTTTTTATTTTTTAGTTAAAGCTTTTTTGATATTTCGGTATTAACGTTAACTTGTTTAATAATAGTTAGTTCTGGGTTCTTAAGCACATTCAGGTTCCATATGCACAGTTACCACCGCGCCCGCAAAGCGGTCCTTGGTTTCCTTTTCGATCTGAGACGCGATTTTATGTGCCTCTTTAATTTGGATCTGTTTTGTAAAGCAGCAATCAATGTTAATGTAGCGTTTTCCTTCAGCGACGTAAGTTACTATTCGCTTAATCCGCAAATGAGCAGCAATGCCTTTAGCTATCTCGTTAACTGCCCTTTGAAGCTGCGTTTCGTCAACGTTGGCAGCAGGAACAGCCGTGCCCGCTGGCTCAACATGAACAGTGACGTTTTCAAGTGGTTTAATCTCTGCATGCATTCTTCGCTCAATAATTTCAGCAATTTTATGCGCTTCTTCAACTGACAATTCAGGGTTAACGTAAGCGTGCAAAGTAATGTAGAATTTGCCGCCGGTGTAAACTGTAGAGATTTCATGCACTTGCTTCACACCATCAACGGTCGCCAGCTTCATCACTAACTTGTCTAGCTTTGACTCTTGCTCAGACGGCTCAATATGAATGGTGGCGTCAACGTTGCCTAGTGCTTCTTTTAGGTCCGCCTCGATTTTTGTCGCTAATGAATGCGCCTCTTCCAATGGCATGTGGCTTGGAACTTGAATTGCTGCATCTATGAATATTTTTGAGCTCACTTTGCGGACTTTTAGGCTCGAAATTTTGTCTACGCCTCCATGGCTTTGAATGTTTTTTCTGGTTTTTTCGATAAGGTCTTTTGACGCAGTATCACTGAGCTCCATTACGCTAAAGCGCACAAGCTTAATGCTCAAGTAGCTAAGGATGACTCCTAGGAAAATTGACGCTATAGAATCGCCGTAGAAGAATCCAATGGTAGCTAAGCCGAAACCAATGAGAGCGAGCAGCGTTGAGCCTAAGTCTGAAATAGCATCGTAGAGGCCTACTCTCATTGAGGGACTTTCGATGTGCATGCTTCGCCTGAAAACGGTGACTCTTAAAGCTGCAATGCAAATAGCGTAGCCAATTGCTATGAAGCCGGATAGTTCCGCTCCTTGAATGATTCTGCTGCCTTCTATTATTCTGGTTGCCGCTTCATAGAAGATTAGGATTGCTACGGCGATCAGGACTATCCCACCGATTAATCCGCCAATGTCTTCGAATTTTTCGTGGCCATAGGTGTGCTCTTCATCAGGGGGCTTCATGGAAGCTCGGACAGCGAAAAAAAGCATTACAGTTGAAAACGTGTCAAGCAAAGCATGTAAGCCGTCGCTGAGGATGGCGAGGCTGTTAACGAATAAGCCTATTGAAACTTCAACTATTACGACGCTGGAAATGGCAACTGCTGTAATTTTTAAAGCTTTAAGTTTATAGTTTCCTTCGCGAGAGCCTTGCATTACCTTAATCAACACTATGCTCGTTAGAGGGGCGGTTTAAGGATTACGGGGCAATATAAGACCCAAACTATGTTAAATCAACCTGTTATGGACTTAATTTAACTATTCTAAAGCTGATTCAAAGTTTAATGAAGGCGTCAGCGCTTTTCCGTGGAGAGTCAGCTATTCTGCGAGGCAACTTTCTGCTCATCACAGTAAGCTGGATAATCATGTTTTTTGCCCAGCCCATCCCCGACACGTACGCTAGCCTTTTCTATCTATACCTTGGAGCCAACCTTTTCTTGATTGCCTTAATGGGGTTCGCTGGCTCAGTAGCAGTTGCATTGGTCCAGTTTCCAGGAGGCTACCTAGAGGATAGGCATGGCAGAAGATGGCTGATTGTTAGCATGACGTTTGGGTTGGCGGTTGGCACATTATTAATCGGCTTTCTCTACGCCTATGTGTCGCCACAGTTACCCTTCCTACTTCTAGCCGCATCAGCAATACCTCTCTCTATTTTTGTATTCTGGCGAGTTTATGAACCCAACATAAAAGAAGCCTAACACCCTCAATTCTACCGTAAATTAAAGATCTCCTCCTTTTATGGTTAAACTTGTTTTAGCTGAGTGTTTGCGTTTTTTCGTAGT